>NZ_JBSVXD010000048.1:0-33831 GCF_054070755.1 Pseudomonas sp. SDO5591_S426
ATGCTGGATGTGCCGCCGTCATCGCGGGCAAGCCCGCTCCCACAGGGGGCATGGTGTTTTCAGGGAACGCTGAAAAACGGCCGAATCCCCTGATGATTGAAATACCGCTCAATCACCTTCGGATCGGAACTCGTCTCGGCAATCGCCACGTAGGTGTCGGGCCGCAACAGGTAAAAGCCGTTGCGCCCCAGGCCTGCGGTTTCAAACGCCGGTCGCCAGTCGAACACATGCAGCGGCAAATGATGCTCATTGCACCAGGCGATCATTTCGTCGCTGGTGTCGCCATACACGTGCACCTGCCAGCCCGGACACTTCAACGATTCGAAATTGTCGCCCTCGCCATCGTGCGCCCAGGGCAGGCGGTCGCCGCCATGCACATGTCCGGCAGCTCCCATGCTCAACGGCATGCCCCGATAATTCAGGGTGATTTGCGACACGGTGCGGAAGAGGAATTCGCGGGAGGTTTCGAACGAAGCCATTTTCGGTATCAGGAACGGCGCCAGGCGCGTGCGCAGCAGGTCGGCGATGCGGCCTTCGGCGGTGGCGAACGTGAAGACCCGGTCGGTGGTGGCCACCAGTTTGCGGGCAAACGCGATGCGCTCGGTTTCGTAGGTGGCGAGCAATTTGGCCTCGGCACCGCCGCTCAATACGGCCGCGAGTTTCCAGGCCAGATTGATCGCATCGCCAATCCCGGTATTCATGCCCTGGCCGCCGGCGGGGCTGTGCACATGGGCGGCGTCGCCCAGTAGGAACGCGCGTCCGGTGCGGAAGTGATCCGCCACCCGATGATGCACGCGATAGGTTGAGAACCAGTTCACTTGCTCGATCTTCACCTTCATGTGCTCGATGGCCTGGCTGCTGACATCTTCGAATCGCAGGGTTTCGGCGTGATCGGCGCGTTCGTCGCGCACCGTGCCGATCAAGCGCGCACGGCCTTGGCCGTCCAACGGGAACACGGCGAGGAAATCCGCTTCATCGAGATCCAGGTGCAGTTCGCCATTGGCCGTCGGTCCGCTGGTCTGCACATCGGCAACATAGAAAATCTGCTGATAAGTCCCACCGGGAAACCCGGTGTCGAGGGTTTTGCGCACGATTGAACGAGCGCCGTCGCAACCGGCCAGATAACAGGTCTGACAGGTTTCCTGCTGGCCGTCGGGCAGGCGCAACGTGGCGGTGATGCCATCCCCGGTTTCCTCGAAACCGAGCAACTCGGTGTCGCGCTCGACGGTAATGCCGAACGTGGCGAGGCGTTCGATCAGCAGCCGCTCATGTTCATCCTGCGGGAAGATTTCGAGGAACGCGTAGGGCGTGAGGCCTTCGCCGACGCGGCTCAGCGGCAGGCGCACCACAGGTTTGCCCTTGACCCAGAAATTGGCCGCCGCCACGCGGTGGCCTTTTTCCACGATAGCGTCGGCAAGGCCGAGCTGGCGATACAACTCCAGCGTCCGCGCCTGCACGGCCAACGCCCGGGACGTGGTGCCGGGTGTCGAGGTTTTATCGAGAATCCGCACGCGGATTCCCAGTTTGCTCAGCCACAGTGCCAGTACCAGCCCGGTCGGCCCGGCGCCGATGATCAACACGTCGCTACGCTGCATGAGCCTGTCCTCCTTTCCGTGTGCAGCAAGTATGGTCCAGCCTTGCGGGGCGGCCAGGTTGGCCGCCAAACGGAAATGACCAACAGGCAATGCATGCAGCGATCAGAAGTCGATCGTGCCCGACAACTTCGCCGTCCGTGGTTCACCCTGGGTCAGGAAGCCGCCCTGGGCCGATTCCCAGTACTCCTTGTTGGCCACGTTCTCGACGTTGAAGCGCAGGGTCACGTCTTTTTCCTGAACTCTGAAGGCATACCGCGCGCCGGCATCGAAGCGGTTCCAGGTCGGCAGGCTGAGGTTGTTTGCCGCGTCGGCGTACTGGCCGCCGGTGCGCAACATCCGCCCGTTGAGCGCGACGCCTTGCAGGCCGGGGACATCCCAATCGACGCTGGCGTTGAACTGGAAGGTCGGTACGCCGATGGCGTGGTTGCCGTCGTTGAGACCGTCCTGGGTTTTCTTCAGTTCGGTGTCCATGACCGTCACGCCACTGAGCAGGCGCAGGCCTTCGAGCGGTTCGCCGAACACGTTGAGCTCCACACCTTTGTTTACCTGCTCACCGTCGTGAATGAACTCTGCCGTGGTGGCATCGATGGCTTGGGTGTAGCCATCCGCCGGTTGCTCGATGCGATACACACCGAGAGTGGCGCCATAGGTTCCCATGTCGACTTTCACGCCGGCTTCGATCTGTTTGGAACGGGCCGGTGAAAAGGCCTCGTTGCCGTTGACCACCACGCGCGAGCCGGCAGTGGTCGGCGCGATCGGACCTTCCGCCAGGCCTTCGATGCGGTTGGCATAGAACGACACGTGTTCCCATGGCTTGAACACGATGCCGTAGACCGGGGTGGTGATCGACTTGTCGTAGTTGGATGTGCGCGGCCCGGAACCATAGGCGTAGTTCTGCACCACCAATTGCTGGCGCCGCACACCGACGGTCACCAGCAACCGGTCATCCATGAAGCCCAGGGTGTCGGAGGCCGCGCCACTGCGGGCGAAGGTTTTGCCGGTGATGCCGGGATCGTGCAAGTCGCCGCCGGAGAATCCGGGCTGGGGCGCCGGCACTTCCACCGGGTGATAGATGTTGTTCGGGTATTGAGTCAGGTCAAAGTCGAAGGCGTTGCGCTGTTGGGTCCAGACGCCCGCCAGGCCAAGGTTGAGTTGGTGGGTGACCGGGCCGGTGGCGAATCTGCCACGCAGGCCACCCATGGCGCTAGAGTTGTCCTCGTCATGGGGAATGAACGAGCCGGAGGTGGTGGAGCTGCCATCGTTGCCGACCAGGGTGGTGCCGTCGTAGTTGCCGACCTCGCGGGTGTGCTTGGCGCCGGCAGCGACATAGGCCGTCCAGCTCTCGTTCAGGTCGTATTCGGCGCGCAGCATGCCGAAGGTGTCTTCGATCTGGCTGAAGCCCCACTTCTGCGCGTAGTTGGTGTCGGCCGATGGCGCATCCGGGATGTGCGTGGTGTTGCCCAGGTTCACCGAGCTGCGGCCAGCGTTGATGCGTTCCTTGGAATAGATGAAGTCGCCGGAAATGCGCAGGGCATCGCCGCGGTAGTCCAGGCCGATGGCGAACAGCTTGGAGCGCTGGTTTTCATCGTCGATGGCGGTGTCGCCTTCGCGCTGGGACAGGTTGATCCGCGCGCCGAAGCGGTTGTCTTCGCCAAAGCGCTGACCGACATCGATGTGCTCGCCGATGCGGCCGTCATCGCTGATGTCCATGGTGAAGCGTCGCAAGGGCGTGTCCTCGGCGCGCTTGGGTTGCACGTTGACGCCGCCGCCGATGCCGGAGCCGGACGGGGTCACGCCGTTGATGAAGGCGTTCGGGCCTTTGAACACTTCCACACGCTCCAGGGCATCGGTGGAAATGATCTGCCGCGGCAGGATGCCGTACAGGCCATTGAAGGAAATATCGTCGCCGTTGAGGGGCAGGCCGCGGATCATGAAGGTCTGCGCCTGGTTGGAAAACCCGGAGGCCTGACGCACCGACGAATCGTTGAGCAGCACATCACCGACGTTTTCGGCTTGCTGGTCGCGAATCAGTTCTTCGGTGTAGGCGGTGACGCTGAAGGGCACGTCCATGATGTCCTGGTTGCCCAGCACACCCAGTTGCCCGCCCCGTGCGACTTGCCCCCCGGCATACACCGGAGGCAGATCCGGTGGCACCGGGGCTTCGGCGTTGATGTTGACATCGCCCAGCACCAGCGGTTTTCCTTCGGTTGGTTCGGGCGTTGCCGCATAGGCCGTCATGGACATTGAGCAGAGCAGGGCGAGCAGGGTCGGGCGAAAAGGAACGCAGGGAAGGGCTGGAGAAGTCATGGTCCGGTCCTGGGCGGCGCGCCGCCGATAGGTAAGTTGGAACGGCGCGGGTACTCCTTGCGCAAATGCGACTCCAGATACAAATGGTAGTTGTTCCCAAATGTATTGCAAAAACCGTTTGTCATTACGGTGTGCAGGTAAAGATTTGGAGGCGAATGGGCTTCAGGTCTGTGTCAGTCTCAAGGAACAGCGACGCTGCACGAGGGTCATAGCCAGCACCATGCCATCGGCCTTATCGTCGACCCGGCGCATCGAATGACCAGGAGCCACATGCACGCCCATCGATTGATCATCAGCCTCGCCGCGTTGTTGGTGCTGGCAGGTTGCAGCAGTCAACGGACCCAGGAGCCACCGGCGCGCAAACCCGCCGAGGTCAAGGCGGAAATCGTACGCCTGCTACCGGCGAAAACCGTCGACCGCCAGGGCTGGGCCACGGATATCTATGCGGCGTTTGCCGCGCAGAACATCGCGCCGACCACGCAAAACCTCTGTGCGGTACTGGCCGTCACCGAGCAGGAGTCGACCTTTCAGGTTGATCCCACGGTGCCCGGCCTGGGCAAGATCGCCCGTGACGAAATCGACCGCCGGGCAGCCTCGGCACACATTCCCGGTCTATTGGTTAGCGGAGCTCTGCGGGTCAATTCGCCCAATGGAAAAACCTACAGCGATCGCTTGAATGCGGCGCGCAGCGAGAAGGAACTGAGCGCGATTTTCGATGATTTCATCGGCATGGTGCCCATGGGCAAGACGCTGTTCGCAGGCTTCAACCCGGTGCACACCGGCGGGCCGATGCAGGTCAGCATCGAGTTTGCCGAGCAACAGGCCAAGGATTATCCGTACCCGGTGGACGGTTCGATCCGGCGTGAAGTCTTTACCCGTCGTGGCGGCATGTACTTCGGCATCGCCCATTTGCTCGGCTATCCGGTGAATTACCCGCAGCCGTTGTATCGCTTCGCCGATTTCAACGCCGGTTGGTACGCCAGCCGCAATGCCGCGTTCCAGAATGCTGTGAGTCGGGCTTCGGGCATCCCTCTGGCGCTGGATGGCGACCTCGTTCGCTACGGTTCGATCATGCCCGGCACCACGGAACTGGCGGTGCGCACCCTCGGCAAGCAACTGGACATGCGCAATCCGACGATCAGGGATCAACTGGAGGAGGGCAACACGCTGGCGTTCGAGAACAGCAAGCTCTATCAGCGCGTCTTTGCATTGGCGGAAAAGGCTGAAGGGCGGCCACTGCCCCGCGCGGTACTGCCGGGGATCGTACTAAAAAGCCCGAAAATCACCCGCAAACTCACCACGGCGTGGTTTGCCAAACGGGTCGATGAGCGTTACCAGCGCTGTATGGCGCGCTGACACAGACCTGAAAAAAAAGCATGAAAAAACCCGGCTGATCAGGCCGGGCTTTTTGTTGGGTGTTGCGGTGAAGCGATTTGCTTAGGCGACGGCGTTGCCTTGCAGGCGATCAGAGCCATCGGCAGCGACTTCATTGCCTTTCAGGCGATCAGAACCATCGGCGGCAACGGTGTTGCCTTGCAGACGATCCGAGCCATCGGCGGCGACGGTGTTGCCTTGCAGGCGGTCGGAGCCATCGGCGGCAACGGTGTTGCCTTGCAAACGATCCGAACCATCAGCGGCGACGCGGTTTTCGATCAGGCGATCAGAGCCGCCTTCAGCCACACGATTCTGGATCAGACGATCCGAACCACCTTCAGCCACACGGCTTTCAATCAGTCGATCCGAGCCGCCTTCAGCGACGACAGGTTGAGCAGAAGTTGCGGCGAAAGCGTTAACTGCGAAGATCGAGAAAGCGATGCTGAGGATGGTTTGGCGTTTCATGATCGTGTGCTCCGGGGTGTAATGGGTTGGTATGGAGCTGATGTTACGCCGCGCAATTTTTAAGAGAACTTCATTGACGTGATTGTGAACATCGACGGCATTGATAGAGCGAGCGACATACCCGTCGTGCGGCTGATGATGCTGCTCAGAGCACTTTCACCGCGCGCCCGATGAATTGAATCGGCCCGGTTGGTTTACCGATCGGCGAGCCATTGGGGTTTTCCAGGGTCAGTTCGAACAACTGGTTCGGTTCCAGCGGCGGCAACTTGTCCAGCGGCACCGACAGTGTTTGGCCCGGTTTCACCAAACCGAGTGACACCGGCCCTTGCCAGCCTTCGCCTTTGGTCCAGAATTCCAGCGCCTTGTCTGCGGGCACCTCCACAACGCCCAGCGGGATCAACTGGATTTCTCTGGGGTTGCTGGCCTGGATCACCCAGCCCGGAGCCTTGTCCTGCGGGGCGACCAGCACTACGAGGTAGGTCGGTTTGACCGTGGTTTGCGTCAGCAACATCGTGCCGAGCAACAGCGTCGCGGCCAGCCCTGCACCGGCGAGCCCACGCCACAGTGGCAGGCGGTTCCACCAGGACGCCGCCGTTGGTTGGCGGTTCAAGGCATTCAGGCTGCGTTCGATGCGCCGCCACAAATGTGTCGATGGGGTGTACGGCTCGGCCAGTTCGGTCAGGCCCAGCAAGCGGCGTTCCCAGGTGTCTATCGCGGTGCGCAGCCCGATATCGCTGTGCAGGCGTCGCTGAACTTCCGTTCTCTGTTCGGCCGACAGCGTCCCCAGCACGTATTCACTGGCCAGTTCGTCGAGCGCTTCCGGGGTTTCGTCGGTGGGTCTGGTGATCATCCCATGCACTCCCGCAATGCCGTCAGGCTCCGCTTGATCCAGGCTTTGACGGTGCCCAGCGGGGTGCCAAGTTTGTGTGAAATCTGCGCGTGGGAATAACCGTCGACGTAGGCGTGCACAATGCAGCTGCGTCGCGCCGGTTCCAATTGTTCCAGGCACAGATGGATGCGTGCCGAGTCCTCCTGGATTTCGAAGGTCTCTACGTCGTCCGGTAGATCGACATCGCCCTGCACCTCGCGGCTGTGATCACGCAGGTGGTTGAGTGCCAGATGCCGGGTCACGCTGAACATCCAGCCTCTGGCCGAACCCCGCGCCGGGTCAAAACGCCCGGCGCCGCTCCAGATCTTCAGGAACGCATCGTGGACGATGTCCTCGGCCAGCGCCGTGTCGCGCACCAGACGCTTGGCCACTCCCAGCAACCGCGGGCTCTCCTGCACATACAAATCGCGCAGGGCCTGACGCTCACCGCGAGCGCAGCGAGCCAGGTGCTGTTCGTAATCAAAAAGCGGTTCGGGCAGGGACACTGTTCTCGGCCGGCAATGGGGTGAAATGTCGAATGCAATCTAGCAAACAAACGGCACTCCTGTAGGAGCAACACGGCTCCCCCAGGAGGTCCAGTCGGATTCCGGGCCTCAACTGGCCGCCCAGAAAATATAATCTGCCTGATACTTCACCACTTCCTGCTTGCCCTTGTTGGCCGTCGTGCACTCGGTGCCCGGCGCGA
The DNA here is from genome assembly GCF_054070755.1 of Pseudomonas sp. SDO5591_S426. Taxonomy (NCBI): domain Bacteria; kingdom Pseudomonadati; phylum Pseudomonadota; class Gammaproteobacteria; order Pseudomonadales; family Pseudomonadaceae; genus Pseudomonas; species Pseudomonas sp. SDO5591_S426. The sequence continues at coordinate 7,316 of NZ_JBSVXD010000048.1, forward strand.
CGCCACCCTTGAGGGCAACACGCTGGATGTAACTGACGCCGCTCATGGCGCCTTTGCCTTCGGCCGGGTTGGCCTTGACCAATTGGTACGGCAGGTTGCCCGGACTCGATGGCGCGACAGCCAATTGGGTGCCCGTGACTTTCGACCCGTCCTTGGCTTGCCAGGTGGCCGGTGGTCCGAAATAGGTGCCGACCTGCTTGCCGCTGCGATCATTGAGCACGGCTTTGGGGCCGACGAAGGTCCATTCGGTCTGGCCGGCTGCATTGGCCTTGTCCCGGCACTCGTAGGTAATCTCGCCGACCCCGGTGGTTTCCATGGCGACCTTGTGCCCGTCCGGCACCTTGATACTGTCGGGCAGGCCGGTCTGGGCATAGGCCGCAGGGATGGCGGTGAACAATCCGACAAGGCAAATCAGTTGTTTGGCGTTCATCAAAAGCTCTCCGAAAGTAAGTACTGCGCTCGATAGCAACAGGGGCTGCTACAGGTACTACCCTTGGCAAAGCGTTTTGGATGCAGTGCTCCTAAGAAATTTTTCAACGGGGTCAGAGTCAGCTGCTAGAGAGCAACCCAAGGAGGTGTGTATGTACCAGCTCTATGGTCATAAGAATTCGGGCGCGGCGGCGATCGAGGCCGCATTGGAGCTGTGTGAGATTCCTTATCGTTTCATCGATGTCGAGTCATCCCCGGAGGCCGCCCAGGCCCTGGAAAAGCTCAACCCGCTCAAGCAGATCCCCACGCTGCAACTACCCGATGGCGGCATCCTCACCGAGAGCGCGGCGATCCTGATTCATCTCGGGCTGTCGTTTCCCCGGTCGAAGCTATTGCCGTATGAAGCTGCCAAACGAGATCAGGTCATTCGCGGGATGGTGTACATCGTCAGCAATTGTTATGCGGCCATTGGCATTATCGATTACCCCGAACGCTGGCTGTTCACGGTGGATGAGGCGTCGCGAGAAAACCTCATGGCTGGCGCCCGGCAGCGTCTTCACTGGAGCTGGGAAGTGTTTGCCGACCAGTTTTCCGCTGTGCTGTATCTGGAGGACGAAAAACCTGGTGCACTGGATGTGCTGGCCGCGGTGATTACGCGATGGGCCGGGAGCCGGGAGCATTTGCGCAGGACCCGACCGGGGTTTTCCGCGTGGCTGGAACGCATTGATCGGCATCCGACACTGGCACCGGTCTTCGCCCGGCATTGGCCCGCGCCCTTGTAGGAGCAAGGCTTGCCCGCGATGAACGATGACTCGGCTGGCCTGAAAACCGAGGTGCCTCAATCGCGGGCAAGCCTGCTCCTACAGGACTCGCATTACTCGCCGCGAATGTACTGCTCCAACTGGCGAATCAATTCAGCCTGTTCGGCGATGGCTTCCTTGACCAGGTCACCGATCGAGAGCAGGCCGATCAACTTGCCGTTTTCCACCACCGGCAGGTGACGCAAGCGTCTGTCGGACATGATGCCCAGGCAGGTGTCGACGGTCTGGTGGGTGTCCACGGTGATCACCGGCGACACCATGATGTCGCGCACCGGCGTACCCACCGAAGAACGGCCATGCAGCACCAGTTTGCGCGCGTAGTCCCGTTCGCTGATGATGCCCAGCACTTGGTCGTTTTCCACCACCAGCAAGGCACCGACGTTCTTTTCGGCCATTTTCATCAGCGCTTCGAGCACCATGTGATCCGGCTTGATCTGGTGCACTTCCTGGTTTTTCTGATCTTTCAGCTTGAGCAGTTGCGCGACGGTTTTCATGGCGGTTTCCCGGGTGTTGTCGTTGTTATTGAAGAATCGTAGACGCAAGCGTTCAGGGCAAGGGCGAAAGCGGCAGATAACACTCAAAAAACGTCATTCGGCGGTTTTTCTTGCGTAATCCTCGAAAAGATCACGCGTAGAATCATCACCCTGAATCAAATCTGAGGTTTGCAGTGGTGGATTTACCGCAGGGCTTCGTCCTGACCCGGCATTGGCGCGATACCCCGGCCGGCACGGAAGTCGAGTTCTGGCTGGCGACCGACAGCGGTCCGCGACGCATCCGCCTGCCTCATCAGCCGTCGGTGGCGTTCATTCCGGCCGCGCAGCGTGAACAGGCCGAGGCGCTGTTGCACGACGAGAAAAACGTCGAGCTCAAAACCCTGGCCCTGCTGGATTTCGAACATCGCCCGGTACTCGGTCTGTATTGCCGGCAACACGGGCAGTTGATGCGCCTGGAAACCGCGCTGCGCCGGGCCGGCGTCGAGGTGTACGAAGCTGACGTGCGTCCGCCGGAACGTTACATGATGGAGCGTTTCATCACCGCGCCGGTACGTTTTGGCGGCACGCCGGGGGCCGATGGCCTGCTGCTCGATGCGCAGATGAAACCCGATCCCGATTACCGACCGAGCCTGAAACTGGTGTCGCTGGACATCGAAACCACCGCTCAGGGCGACTTGTATTCCATCGCCCTGGAAGGCTGCGGCGAGCGCCAGGTGTACATGCTCGGCCCGGCCAACGGCGACGACAGCGAGGTGGATTTCCAGCTCGAATACTGCGAATCGCGAACGCTGCTGCTGAAAAAGCTCAACGAATGGTTCGCCCAACATGACCCCGACGCGATCATTGGCTGGAACGTCGTGCAGTTCGACCTGCGGGTGCTGCACGAACACGCCCGGCGCCTGGCAGTACCGCTGAAACTGGGGCGTGGCGGCGATGAAATGCAGTGGCGCGAACACGGCAGCGGCAACCATTACTTTGCGTCCGCCGCTGGCCGGCTGATCATCGACGGCATCGAAGCCCTGCGTTCGGCGACCTGGAGCTTCCCGTCGTTCAGCCTGGAAAACGTCGCGCAAACCCTGCTGGGCGAAGGCAAGTCCATCGATACCCCGTATCAGCGCATGGACGAAATCAACCGCATGTTCGCCGAGGACAAACCAGCGCTGGCCAAGTACAACCTCAAGGACTGCGAATTGGTCACGCGGATCTTCGCCAAGACCGAGTTGCTGACGTTCCTGCTGGAACGGGCCAGCGTCACCGGTTTGCCGGTGGACCGCATGGGCGGTTCGGTGGCGGCGTTCACTCACCTCTACATGCCGTTGATGCATCGCCAGGGCTTCGTCGCGCCGAATCTGGGCAGTAAGCCAGCGCAAGCCAGCCCTGGCGGTTTTGTCATGGACTCGCAACCGGGCCTGTACGAATCGGTGCTGGTGTTCGACTACAAAAGCCTCTATCCGTCGATCATCCGCACCTTCCTCATCGACCCGGTGGGGCTGATCGAAGGGCTCAAGCACCCTGACGATGCCGACTCGGTGCCGGGTTTTCGCGGGGCGCGGTTTTCCCGCACGCGGCATTGTTTGCCGGCCATTGTCTCGCGGGTCGCCGAGGGCCGGGAAACCGCCAAGCGCGAACACAACGCGCCGCTGTCGCAGGCGCTGAAGATCATCATGAACGCCTTCTACGGCGTGCTCGGCTCCAGCGGTTGCCGCTTTTTCGATACGCGCCTGGCGTCATCCATTACCTTGCGCGGCCACGAGATCATGCTGCGCACCCGCCAGTTGATCGAAGCCCAGGGTCACACGGTGATTTACGGCGACACCGACTCGACCTTCGTCTGGCTGCGCCGCGCCCACGGCCAACAGGAAGCCGCGCAGATCGGCCAAGCGCTGGTGGATCACGTCAATCAGTGGTGGCGTGAGCATGTGCGGCAGGAATACGGCCTGGAAAGTGCGCTGGAATTGCAGTACGAAACCCACTACAAGCGCTTCCTGATGCCGACCATTCGCGGGGCGGAGGAGGGCAGCAAGAAGCGTTATGCCGGACTGGTCACCCGCGCCGATGGCACGGACGAGATGATCTACAAAGGCCTGGAAACTGTGCGCACCGACTGGTCGCTGCTGGCCCGTCAGTTCCAGCAAGAGCTGTACTCAATGATCTTCCACCGCAAACCATATCAGGACTACGTGCGCGACTACGTGCGCAAGACCCTGGCCGGTGAGTTCGACGATCGCCTGATCTACCGCAAGCGCCTGCGCCGCACCCTCGACGACTATCAGCGCAACGTGCCGCCGCATGTACGAGCGGCGCGCATCGCCGACGAATACAACGACCAGCAGGGCCGCCCAAGGCAGTACCAGAACGGTGGCTGGATCAGCTACGTGATCACCGTCGCCGGCCCCGAGCCGCTGGAGATCCGCAGCGCACCCATCGATTACGATCACTACATCAGCAGACAGCTGCAACCGGTGGCGGACGCGATCCTGCCGTTTGTCGATGACGATTTCTCAACCCTGATTGGTGGGCAACTGGGCTTGTTTTGAGTCCATCAGCGACAAGGTCCAGTCATCCAGGATGCCGTGGAAGTACTGGTTCAAGGCCTGGTGGAAGGGGCTGTCGTCGGCGGCGACCTGGGCGAACAGGGTCATCGATGAGTGAAATTTCAGGTCATCGGGATGGCCGAAAATCGCCGCCACCGAGCGCTGCTGAATGTTCAGCACTTCCTGGGTGCAAGTACGTAACCGGGCTCCCAGCAAGGGGTGTTCAAGGTAGGCCTGGGCTTCTTCCCGGGAGCGGATGGCGTAGCGTCGGGACATTTCGCTGCCGCCCAGCCCGGCAAACTGCGGAAAGACGAACCACATCCAGTGACTGCGTTTGTGGCCGGCATTCAATTCGGCCTGGACCCGGTCGAACACCGGGTCTTGCGCCTGGATAAAGCGTTGCAGGTTGAAGTCGTCCGGTTGATCGGTGCTTCTCATGTCGAAGCCCTCTGACAGCGTGATGGCTCAGACCATGGCCAGCCGCTGCTTGCGTTTGGGCGCGTGAAACGCTTGGTCCAGCGCCTCCAGATCCCCAGCCTCCAGTTGCAACTGCGCTGCTTGCGCATTGAGTCGCACATGTTCGGGGCGGACCGCCTTGGGGATGGCAATCACTCCGTCCTGCCGCAGCAGCCATGCCAGCGATACCTGGGCTGGCGTCACGCCGTGCCGGGCAGCTACTTGTTTGAGCGCAGCGTTGGCGAGCATCTTGCCGCCCTGACCGATCGGGCAGTAGGCCATGACCGGCATCTGGTGCTGCTGGCACCAAGGTAACAGATCAAATTCTATGCCACGTTCTTCCAGGTTGTAGAGCACCTGATTGGTGGCGCAGGCCGGGGCGTTCAGTTCCTGCAGATCATTGACGTCGAAATTGGACACGCCCCAGCGGCCGATCTTGCCCGCTTCGCGCAAGCGTTCGAAGGCTTCGACGGTTTCTTCCAATGGATATTGCCCGCGCCAGTGCAGCAGATACAGGTCGATGTGCTCGGTCTTGAGCCGGTGCAGGCTGCGCTCGCATGCCTCTGGGACGCCTTTGCGGCTGGCGTTGTGCGGATAGACCTTGCTGACGAGGAAGACGTTGTCGCGCTGGCCGGCGATGGCTTGCGCCACGACTTGCTCGGCGCCTCCTTCGGCATACATCTCGGCGGTGTCGATCAGGGTCATGCCCAGTTCGATGCCTTGGCGCAGGGCGGCGACTTCTTCTTTTTGGCGGGTGTGGTCTTCGCCCATCTGCCAGGTGCCTTGGCCGATGATGGGTACGTGGGTGCCGGCCAGTTGTAGCGTGCGCATGCCTGTTTCCTTTTTGCTCGTTACTTTGGTTGGCATCAGCATAGCCTTTGGGTTCATTTGATTGCTTCGGTTATACGCTCGGCTTGGTAGGAGCTGCCGAAGCCTGCGATCTTTTGATCTTGGTTTTGAAAACCAAATCAAAAGATCGCAGCCTCGTTGCACTCGACAGCTCCTACAGGGTTAGCAACCGGACTGCCGGTGATCGATTGCTCACCCCCACCACTGCACTTTTTCCAATTGACCGGCTCTATCCATAGCCGTTGCGGCGAATCCCGCCGCACAGGAATGTGTCAGTCCAATCCCTTATGGTTCGAGTGTTGCCCTTTAACCTTGTCCGCGTTCGCCTGTTGGCCGGTCTGTTGCTGCTCTGTGCCAGCGGCTGCAGTCATCAGCCAGGCAATGACCTTTTCACCCAGATCCGCGAAGGAAAACCCCAGGAATTCCTGCAAACCAGCGTAGACCGCATGGCCACGCTGACCATGCGTGACAACCTCGACAGCCTCTATCTGCTGATGAGCAAGTTGTACCTGCGCAATCCCGATGAATTGAAAAAATCCGGCTTCCTCGACGCCCGCACCGCCGGCAAGCAAGTGCGCATGGCCATCGAGCAGCAACAGCCGTTACCCACCCTGGGCGGTAAAAAAGACCTGGCGGCGTTGCGTTTCGCCATGAGTCCGGAGTTTCTCGGCGACCGGGTCGGGGCGTTCATTTATGCCATCGGCAGCATGCTGGTCACCGCCCACGGCAATCGCCTGGAGTTCTACATGACGGACGCGATCAACCCGACGTTCGTCAGCAACGCCGCGCGCAACATCGAAATCGCTACCTGGATCCTGAGCCAGCGACAGAACAAGGATGGCCAACCGATGCTGTTCTCCAACGAGATCTCGGAGGAGGGCAGTAACCTGAGTTTTGCCGTGGAGTTCGGCAAGATCGTTGCGAGGTTGGACTTGTTGACGCAGATGCTCGACGAGCGCTACCGGCGCATCGGTCTGAATTATGCACAGAGCCTGCTGTTTCTGAATTTCCTGCCGGTGCAATAACCCCCCACCGTAACCCCCTGTAGGAGCTGTCGAGTGCAACGAGGCTGCGATCTTTTAATCTTGAAAAATCAAAGTCAAAAGATCGCAGCCTGCGGCAGCTCCTACAGGGGTTGAGTAAGGCATAAAGATAGATCGTATCGATATAACTGGTTATAAGAAAAATCGCTATGCTGCGGGCCAGATTTTCCCTGCGGTCTATGTGGACGTATCAATGGATTTAGTGAACATCGGGTTGGTTGTAGCCGGACTCGTCGTCGGCTTCATCGTCGGCATGACGGGCGTGGGTGGCGGGTCGTTGATGACTCCGATCCTGCTGTGGTTCGGCATCAACCCGGCGACGGCGGTCGGCACCGATTTGCTGTACGCGGCCATCACCAAATCCAGTGGCGTGCTGGTTCACAGGAAGAACAACAACATCGACTGGAAGATCACCGGTTGGCTGACCCTCGGCAGTGTGCCGGCCGTGATGCTGACACTGTGGTTCCTCAGCACGTTGCATTCCAGCCCCGACGCGATGAACGCGATCATCAAGCAAGCCCTGGGCTTTGTTTTGTTCGCCACGGCGCTGGCAATTCTGTTCAAGAAGCGCCTGCTCGATTTCGCCCACAAACGCGCCGGCGGCAATTACAACCCAAGCGGCCCACGCCTCAATGCCATGACCGTCGTCACCGGTCTGGTCCTGGGCACCATGGTTGCGTTGACTTCCATCGGCGCTGGCGCCCTGGGCACTGTCGCGTTGTTCATCCTTTATCCGCTATTGCCGACCCGCCGCCTGGTCGGCACGGAAATCGCGCACGCCGTCCCGCTGACGCTGGTCGCCGGTCTGGGCCATGCGAGCATGGGCAACATGGACTGGCATGTTCTGGGTTACCTGCTGGTCGGTTCGCTGCCGGGGATTTACCTGGGCAGCCACCTGACCGGACGCATCTCCGATGAAGTGTTGCGTCCTTGCCTGGCGACGATGCTGGTGCTGATTGGTTACAAATTGGCGTTCTGATTCAACCTGGCGCCAGCCTGATTCGCGGGTGAATATTTCCAGCAGATGCCCGTCCGGGTCATCGAAATACACCCGCCGTCTCCCCGCATAATCATTGATTTCCTTTAGCCGCTGTCGCAGTTCGGGTAGCGCTTTGTAATGGTTTCAGTTCCATTCGGCCTGTTGCGCATTGACCGCCCTGACCTAAGCTTGGGGCAAGGCGAACCACATTTGCGAAGCGTCACCGGAACGAACGCCGCAATGCGCAATCATTAGAGCGTGGATATCAAAAGGAGATGCGCATGCTCATCAGGTCACTGACCCTGGCTACCCTGCTGGCTGTCGCCGGCCCCCTGTTCGCCGCCGATGGCGACTCACCGCTGGACATGGACAAGGGCAGGTCCCGGCCACTGATTGTCATCGCTCCAAGCACCGTTGACCCGACGTGGGTCGGCCTGAAAAAGTCGCTGGATGAGCCGGCCAATCGCAAGGGATTCACCGATCGCAACATGGTGCTGTACACCGTGCTCAACCTGATGGGCCAGCGTGAAGGCAAGGACCTGGGGCCGCAGGATACGGCGGCATTGATCCGCTCGCTGAAGCTGGGCGCCGGCGCCAAGACCAAAGTGATTCTGGTCGGCAAGGACGGCGAAAAGAAATTCGAACAATCGGATACCGTCAAGCTGGAAGAGATTTTCGCAGCCGTCGACCAGTTGCCGGCGGCGGAAAAAGAAACCCCGCCGCCAACAGTGGCGACGCCCGCCGCTGAACCTGAACCGGCGGCCAAAGGCGCTAAAAATGGTAAACCGGTGAAGCCGGCCAAACCTACCAAACCGCCTGAAATGCCGGATGACTGATCTTGTAGCAGCTGCCGAGCCTGCGAGGCTGCGTCCGGCTGCTACAGGATTGGGTTACCAGTTGTAGCGACTGCCCTCAATGCTGAAAGTGATTTTAGGGTTGAGCCAGGAAGTGGTGAATGACATTGGCCAGTACCGGGGCAAAAGGCTGAAGGGATTGGCCTGCAACCGGTGCTTTCAGGTCCTCCAGCAACAGGTCCAGAAGCTCTTCGTCTTCAAACTGCAAGTCTTCGGGAGCAGTGTTCAGGCTGTAAATGAGTGCTTCGACCAACTGTTTGCGCGCACCAATCAGGCCTCTATTGCTGTCCTCGGAATGACCCAGGTTCAATGTCTCGATGGAAACCCTGGCCCGCTCGGTTTTCCCCGTTACCAGCCCGGACAAATAAAACCTCAATTCGGTTTCGCATTCGACCATCAACGGCGTAAGTGGCAGGTGTCGTGTATTTCGGCCATGACCGCATTGATGGAGACGCTGGCAACTGGCGACGATGTTGGAAAAGTCCAGGGTTCGATTCGGCGCGAGATCCTGGGCCTCAAGATGTTCGTTATGGGCGCTATCAACCGTGATCGACTGACAGCAATACGCGCATAAGCCGAATTGTTCAGAGATGCACGAAGAGCGAATCGAACTTCTCTCTGCATGAGGCAAATCCCTGTAACGCGACGTCCTGTTTGAGCTTCTGAAACGAGTCAACGAAGTCGGCTCCGTGCCCTTGTCGATTTTACGCACGACGCAACTCCAGTTTACGGATCAACAATGCAGCCTTCGCCAGCTCCAGATGACCTTCGGGAAGCTCATTTGAAAGCGCGGCGAAGAGCCCTTTGGCGTTTTCCAGATCACCATCCTGCAAATGCTTGATCAACTGGTTCAGGCGTTTTTGCACTTCGCTGTTGCGCACATCGGTGTCCATGACTTCAAGCAGGACCTGATTGGCATCCAGTCCATACAAACCATTGTGTTCGCGCAGCTCGCCATCATCGAGCACGTAACACAACACACCTTTTGCGTCGCTGATGACCAGTGGTGAATGGGTGGTCAGGACAAACTGGCAATTGGGGAAAGTCTCACTCAATTGCCGAATCAGACTACGCTGCCATTTTGGGTGCAGGTGCAAATCGACCTCATCGATCAGGACGATGCCGTCTCCTTCCAACGGGTTGTCCAGAGACTGATTCATCATCGCCAACCGGCGCGCGATGTCGCCGACCAGCGCCATCATCGACTTCTCCCCCTGCGAGAGCTGGGAGGCGTTGAGCGTTACGCCATCCTTGTCGATTGCCATGTGCAGGCGGGGTTTGCGTTGTACGCGCAGGTTACTGAAGCCGGGCATGAAAGCGGCGATGGCGGAGCGGACTGCGGTTAACTGACGATCACGGGAAGAGGCCTTCAGTTGGGAAAGGGTTTTCCAGATGTCGCTATCTTTGCCGAACTTTGTGGATATTTCGGTCAGTGCGGTATCGGAAACGCCGGTTTCGTTTTCGCTGTCTTCGCGTTCGCGAAACCATTCGAAGAAGCGGCGGAAATCTACGCCACGGTTTAGCGCGTTGTCGTAGCCGTCGAGTTGATCGAAGGTGTGTTTGGTGCGGATTTTTAGGGGGATTTCCAGGACTGAACGTTCGACTGGGTAGTAGGCGATCAGGGGGAGTGAGGCTTTATCGTCGGCTGTCAGTTGGTTTCTATAGTGATCCGCCAAGCGACTTACATCTATTAATACGCTATGAACATTGGTCTTCCGCCCTTGCCGAGTGCGAGCGATGCCCCATCCGAATAGATCATCTTTAGGGTTGGCATCGGGAAAATGCGAATGGGTCTGTGAGTCGTCTTTTACGCCAACTGTGATTATTGCCGCTGAAGCACCGTTTCGAACATCTTCGTCTGAAAGATGATTGCCGTTGCCTTTTTCGGTACGAATTCTGGCAACCAACCAACTCAACGAGGTGGCAAGAGATTTTAATATTGTGGTTTTTCCAGCACCGTTGTTCCCCACTAAAACTGTCACGTTTGATGGGTTTTTGGGTGTAGGGGCCAGACGAATCGTCAAATCGGCGAACTGACCGACATCTGTGAGGTTGAAACTGAAAATTTCCATTACAACGCCCTTTGGCGGTCAGTCGGCTTGAATATTTGAGCGCGCATTATGTCAACCCCGATCACGGATTGATCCGGGGGCGTCAATAGATACAACGGTTTCCCTCGCATCACAACCGGCATGAGTAAAAAGGTATTTGTAACGAGATACTCATGGAAATGAGTGTAGGCAAGAGCTCTCATCTGCTTCGGAAGTTTCCTGCAAAGCGCGGCGGCGTTGGTGAACTGGTGCTCTGGGGAGTACGCCGATAACCTTTTCCTGCCGCTGCAAAATCAGCGGTCGGATGTGGAAGTCCGAGTTTCAACGAAGAGAACGCAGTGTCCATGAGCCGCATACTGGCATTTTTTATGTAAACATTGTCGGCCTATGGCGGCTGTGCGCGGGGCACTTTCAAGTGCGCCGGGTTTTTCTCTTTACCTGGCCTTCCACACCTGCGTACAGCTGCCACCCTCATGTGGAAGTGAGATGGGTAGCCCCAAAAATCTTAAAGAGAAGATTTACTCATGAAGAAAGTTAGTCCCGATTGTTCCGAAGCTTCATCCGACTCCGCACCTCTTTCCGACATTACCGAACCTGCGGTTAGCGCCCGCCTGCGCAACCCCAGACAATCCGACCCCGTCAGCCACATTTTCACCATCATCCCCGGCGTCGACACTCCAACCCTGCTGTGCCACGCCTGTGAAACCCTCGCCTCCCTCAACGTTCTGATCACCGATCTGGCCTGCGATCTGGAAAGTTCCAAGCGCAATGTGGCGTTGTCGATTCAGCAATTGGCAGTGGTGGGGGAGTTGTTGGTGAACAAGGCGCTGGACAATATCGATCCGCCATAAGTCGCATCGGGTGTTGAACTGATCCGAATGAAAATGGGCGACCTCTAGAGATCGCCCATTTTTGTCGCCGCAAAAAACCTGTAGCAGCCTCCACACCTGCTACAGCGAGGGCAGGGCGGTCAGTATTTGATGCGCAATCCTGACCCGCTCCGCATTCGGATAATTCTTGTTAGCCAGAATCACAATCCCCATGTCCTTCGACGGCACAAACGCAACGTACGCCCCAAACCCACCGGTCGAACCGGTCTTGTTGATCAGCAAGTCTTGCGCTGGCGACTGCGGCGGATTCAGCCACTGAACTTTGTGCGGCTCCATCGCCATCGGCGTCGAGTTGCCCGCCAGCAACCGATCCAGGGAAATCGGGTAGCGATACAACTCCCAACCGAGACCCTGGGTCAAGTCGTCGACCGTGTAGTAACCGGTATGAGTCAGCGCAATTGCCTGCTGCAACGGTTTTTCCAGGCGCGACGGTTTCAGGTTCGCGTCAACAAACGCCAACAGGTCCGCAGCGCTGGTTTTTACGCCATATGCCTCGGAATCCAGCGCCCCCGGCCCGACCCGAACCGGTTTTCCGTCCTTGTTGTAGCCTTGGGCATAAAGCCCCATCTGGTCCTGCGGCACTTTCAGGAAGGTGTGTTTCAGGCCGAGTTGCGGCAGCAGGGTGTTTGCCATCACCTCATCGAACGGCTGACCCAGGCTGTGCGCGGCAAGGTAGCCGAACAAACCGATGCTGGGGTTCGAATACAGTCGCTGGCTACCGGGGGCGTACGCCGGTTTCCACTGTTGGTAGTAGCCGAGCATTTTGTCGGGCGAATCGAATTCAGCCGGGAATTGCAGGGGCAAGCCGCCGGCGCTGTAGGTGCCCAGTTGCAAGGCGCTGATGTTGTCGAAGGCGCTGCCGCTCAGGGCTGGCAGAATGTGACTGGCCTTGTCGTTCAGGGACAGTTTGCCGTTGGCCACGGCATAGGCGGCGAGGGTGGCGGTGTAGGTCTTGCTGACCGAGCCGATCTCGAACAGGGTGTTTTCGGTGACCGGTTTGGCGGGTTCTTTCGATGCCACGCCGTAGTTGAAGAAGTGCTGTTTGCCGTTGACGGTGACGGCCACGGCCATTCCGGCAATGCCTTCTTTCTGCATGACCGGTTTAACAGCGGCATTCACCACCGACTCGATTGGGTCCTGTGCGACGCACTGGCCTGCGGTCAGCAGTCCCAGGCAAGCCGCGAGCGTTTTCAGGCGATCCATGTTGATGTTGTCCGTTGTTGATTCAGATGCGCGTCATTCTAGAGGTTAAAACCTCGATCTTTAAACCCGAGCCGTTGATTGGCGGCTCGGGTTTATGACTTTGGGCGCGCTAACGCTGAATCAACGTACCAGGCACGGCCGCTTGTTATCGAACTTCCATCCCGGAAGCAAAAACTGCATGGCCACGCTGTCATCCCGCGCGCCAAGGCCCATGCCTTTGTACAGTTCGTGGGCCTTGGCCACCTGGTCCATGTCCAGTTCTACGCCCAGTCCAGGTTTCTGCGGTACCTGCACGCAACCGTCAACGATTTGCAGCGGGGCTTTGGTCAGGCGCTGGCCGTCCTGCCAGATCCAGTGGGTGTCGATGGCCGTGATCTCACCTGGCGCAGCCGCCGCGACGTGGGTGAACATTGCCAGGGAAATGTCGAAGTGGTTGTTGGAATGCGAGCCCCAGGTCAGGCCCCATTCGTGGCACATCTGCGCCACGCGAACCGAACCTTGCATGGTCCAGAAGTGCGGGTCGGCGAGCGGAATGTCGACCGATTGCAACTGGATCGCGTGGCCCATTTCCCGCCAGTCGGTGGCGATCATGTTGGTGGCGGTTTTCAGGCCCGTGGCGCGGCGGAACTCGGCCATGACTTCGCGGCCCGAGTAACCGTTCTCCGCGCCGCATGGGTCTTCAGCGTAAGCCAGAACGTTGTGCTGATCGCGGCACAGGCGGATCGCTTCCTTCAGGGACCAGGCGCCATTCGGATCGAGGGTGATGCGTGCATCGGGGAAGCGTTCGGCGAGGGCGGTGACCGCTTCGATTTCGGCATCGCCGCTGAGCACGCCGCCCTTGAGCTTGAAGTCCTTGAAGCCATATTTCGCATGAGCGGCGACCGCCAGTTGCACGACGGCATCGGCAGTCATGGCTTTCTCGTGACGTACGCGGAACCAGTCGTTGTCGGCCTCCGGTTCGCTGCGATAGGCGAGATCGGTTTCGTTGCGGTCACCGACGTAAAACAGGTACCCGAGCATCTTCACTTCGTCGCGTTGCTGGCCTTCACCAAGCAGGGCCGCGACCGGCACGTCCAGATGCTGGCCGAGCAAGTCGAGCAGCGCGGCTTCAAGTCCAGTCACCGCGTGAATGGTGATGCGCAGGTCGAAGGTCTGCAAGCCACGACCGCCGGCATCGCGGTCGGCGAAGGTCTGGCGCACCTGATTAAGGATCTTCTGGTAAGTGCCGATCGGGCTGCCGACCACCAGGCTGCGGGCGTCTTCGAGGGTTTGACGAATGCGCTCGCCACCCGGTACTTCGCCGACGCCGGTGTGGCCGGCGTTGTCCTTGAGGATCACGATGTTGCGGGTGAAAAACGGGCCGTGGGCACCGCTCAGGTTGAGCAGCATGCCGTCATGGCCGGCCACCGGAACCACCTGCATGCTGGTGATGATCGGGGCTTTGGCGGTGTCTTGTGCGATCATTTTTTTATCCTTTCAAGCGTGACGAGGCGCGGATTCAGCCGATGGGATGGCGGGCGCGGATTTGGGTTTGTTGCGTGCGGCGAAGACAATGATCGCGGCGATGATCGAGGTCGCGGCCAAGCCGTACAGCCCGCCCTGAATCGAACCGGTGCGCTCTTCCAGCAAGCCGAAGGTGGTCGGCGCGACGAAGCCACCGAGGTTGCCCACCGAGTTGATCAGCGCGATGACGCCGGCGGCGATCCTTGCATCCAGATAGGCCTGGGGAATCGGCCAGAACAGCGACGACGCCGATTTGAATCCTAGCGCCGCAAAGCAAATCGCAACGAAAGCGAAGATCGGCCCGCCGGTGGTGGACATGAACATCCCGGCAGCAGCAATCAACAATGCGACGGCAACCCAGGCTTGCTGGTGCTTCCACTTGGCCGACAGCGAAGCGAAGGCGTACATGCCGATGATCGACAGCAACCATGGAATCGAGTTGAACATGCCGACCTGGAAGTCGCTGAGGTCACCCATCTTCTTGATGATGCTCGGCAGCCAGAACGTCGCGGCGTAGATGGTCAACTGGATGAAGAAGTAGATCACGCAGAACAGGATGATCTGCCGGTCCTTGAGCAGCTTGCCCAGCGACGGTTTGATCGGCGTCGCGGCTTCGCGGGCCAGTTGTTCGTCGTCGATGGCCTTGACCAGTGCGTCTTGCTCGTCGCGGGTCAGCCATTTGGCGTCGTGAGGTTTGGAGTCCAGCCAGAACCAGACAAAGGCGCACAAGCCCACCGAGAACATGCCCTCGATGAAGTACATCCATTGCCAGCCGTGCATGCCGAATCCGCTGATTTGCAGGAGCAGACCGGACAGCGGGCCGGAGATCAGCGAGGCAATCGCCGAGCCGCTGAGGAAAATCGCGATCGCCTTGCCGCGCTCAACACCGGGCAACCAGCGGGTGAAGTAGTAGATCACCCCTGGAAAGAATCCGGCTTCAGCCACACCCAGCAGGAATCGCAGAATATAGAAGTGGGTTTCGTTCTGGATGAACGCCATGCCCGCCGCGACAAGGCCCCAGGTCAGCATGATGCGGGTCAGCCAGATGCGCGCGCCGACTTTTTGCAGAAGGATGTTGGAGGGCACTTCGAATAGCGCGTAACCAATGAAGAACAGGCCGGCACCGAAGCCGTAGGCGGCCGCGCCGATGCCCAGGTCGTGTTCCATGTGGGCGCGGACGAAGCCGATGTTCACGCGGTCAATGTAGTTGACGATGAACATGATGACGAACAGCGGCAGGACGTGACGTTTGACTTTGGAGATGGCGGACTTCAGCACGGAACCGGCGTCGTCGTTCATCCCGGAGATGGATGTATTCACTGCGTTTTCTCCCACTCGTTATTTTTATGCGGGGTGTAACGGGTGCTGCGTTGTTGATAGACATCATACAACTAGGTTTTTTCGTCCTGCAACAGGCTTCGTCTAACAAAATGGCGATATTTTCCAAAGTATTTGATCATTTTACGATTTGAACAAGCGTCGTTTGTGCGTGAAAAAGCCGTTTTGTTGAGTGTTGTCATACAAGTATGGGTGAGTTTTCTTGAGAATCTGGCCGAGCGCGGTGCTACGATTCCGCTAGCTCTGCTTTTGGATGACCCCCATGCAAGAAGACCTCGATGCACCTGCCCGCAAGCGCAGCCACAATCTGGCCCACGACCTGGTGGCCAAGCTGACCCAGAGCATCCTGCTCGGGCAAATGTCGCCCGGCGACAAGCTGCCGTCGGAGAACTCGATTGTTCAGGAGCATGGGGTCAGTCGCACGGTCGTGCGCGAGGCGATCTCGAAATTGCAGGCGT
The DNA here is from genome assembly GCF_054070755.1 of Pseudomonas sp. SDO5591_S426. Taxonomy (NCBI): domain Bacteria; kingdom Pseudomonadati; phylum Pseudomonadota; class Gammaproteobacteria; order Pseudomonadales; family Pseudomonadaceae; genus Pseudomonas; species Pseudomonas sp. SDO5591_S426. Next base: position 23,218 of record NZ_JBSVXD010000048.1, read on the forward strand.
CGGGGCTGGTGGAAACCCGTCACGGCATCGGCACGTTTGTGCTGGAGCGTGCGCCGGAGCAGGGGTTACGGCTGAATGTCGATACCGCGCTGGGCGTGCGCAGCATTCTGGAGTTGCGCATGGGCCTGGAAACCCAGGCCGCGGCGCTGGCGGCGACCCGCCGAACTGACCAGCAACTGGAGCAGATGCGCGAAGCGCTCGACGATTATCAAAGCTTGCTGGCCAACAATGACAGCTGTGTCGAAGCCGACCGGCGCTTTCACCTGCTGATCGCCGAGGCCACCGGCAACGTGTGCTTCACCGAAATCATGCAACACCTGGGCAGCGCGATGATCCCGCGAACCCGGGTCAACGCGGCCGAACGCGGCGCGGTGGACCTGAGCAAACTCGGGCAACTGGCCAACCTTGAACACGAGGCGATTCTCAACGCCATCAAACGCCAGGACCCGGACGCAGCGCGGGCGGCGATGTGGCTGCATTTGACCAACAGCCGGGACCGGTTTTCGCTGTAGGAGCAAGGCTTGCCCGCGATGACGTCAAACGCCTCAACACAAATCGTCGATCAAGCCTGCGCCACCTGAACCACCGGTCTACGCTCCAGATTCAACGCCAACACACTGATCAACACCACCACCGCACCCACCCCAACCATCAGCGTCGGTCTCTCGCCCAGCGCAAAAGAAGCAATAAGCATCGCCATCGGCGGCACCAGATACAAGGTCATCGTCGCCCGACTCAAATCCACATGCGCCAACACATAAGCCCACGTCAGATACGCCAGCGCGCTCGGGAAAATCCCCAAGGCAAACACCGCCAGCTGCACACGTTGCGGCGCATTCACCACCTGATCCACCAGCCCCGGCAGGAAAACCAACAACAGCGCGGTCCCGGACCAGACCGTGTAGCACACCAGCGTCAACCCGTCGTAACGCCCGGTGTGATGTTTTTGCAGACCGAAGTAGAGACTCCACGACAGCGCCGCCAGCAGGATCAGCAAGCCATGGGCATCGATGCTGCCGAAGCCATGATCCCCGGCCACCACAATCACCACGCCGACCAACCCCAGTATCACGCAGCCCCAACGCCAGAGGCTCACCCGATCCTTGAATACGAAACGCGCCAGCAACGTGCTGAACAGCGGCGTCGTCTGCGCCAGCACACTCGACGCGCCGGCGCTGACGCCTTGTTGGCCGAAATTGATTGCCACGTGATGCAGGCTCACCGCGAAGAACCCCAACCCGAACAGCAGCGGCAGATCCCGAAGTTTCGGCAGGTGAATACCCCGCCATACCGCGACCACGGCCATGAACACTGAAGCGATCAGAAAGCGCAGCAACGCCAGGTGCACAGGATCGTAGGCTAGCAATCCGATGTGGATGCCGGTCGGGGAGTAACCCCAGCAGGCCACGACAAACGCCATGGCCAGGATGATTTTCAAGGGGGAGGGCGTGAGTGGATTCATGGTCGTGCACCGGTGGGATATGTACCGAGTATCGGAATCCTGATCGTTCGCCACAACTGACTTATAATGCGCTAACCGTTCACTTTGGGTGATGTATGGAGCTGGCGCAGATTCGCATGTTCAAGACCGTGGCCGAGGTGGGCAGCATTGCCCGTGCCGCCGAGTTGCTGCATTGCGTGCCGTCGAATATCACGGCGCGTATCAAGTCGCTGGAAGCTGAGTTGGGTGTCGCGCTGTTTCTGCGTGAGGGGCGCGGGTTGCGCATCAGCCCGTCGGGCCTGACCTTTCTGGCCTATTCATCGAAAATCCTGGCCCTCACCGCCGAGGCCAAACGTGCGCTGGACCCTTCGGCCGATCCGTCCGGGCCACTGCGCATTGGTGCCATCGAGTCTTCAGCCACCGGGCGCTTGCCGCGTTTGCTGGCGAAATTCCACAAGCGTTTCCCGCAGGTGGCGCTGGAGCTGACCACCGGCACTTGGGCCCAGTTGCTCGACGACACCTTCAATCACAAACTCGACGGTGCAATCGTCGCGGTCGACGTCGAGCGCTCGCAGCTCAAGCGCACGCCGATGTACCGCGAAGAGTTGCTGGTTATCGCCTCAACCTCTCTCGGACCGCTGCACGATGTGGCGGACCTGCACGACAAGACCATGTTCCTTTGGCCCCAGGGCTGTCCCTACCGGGCGGCGATGGAGCATTGGTTATTGCGCAACGGGTTGTCGCTGCCGATTGTCAGCCTGGCCAGCTATGGCGCGATTGTCGGTTGCGTCAGCGCCGGGGCCGGCGTGGCGCTGGTGACCAAAGGTGTTTTCGATCAATACGCCAAGGGTGCCGGGTGCGTGGCGTTCGAGTTTCCCGAACTGACGGCAATCGAGAGTCTGTTTTACTGGCATGAAAACGCCGGGGTGCACCCGGCGCGGGAAGCGTTTGTGGCGATGTTGCGCGAGGAATTCGCTTAGGCGTTCCACCTGTGCAGGAGCTGCCGAAGGCTGCGATCTCTTGATTTTGCTTCTTAAGATCAAAAGATCGCAGCCTTCGGCAGCTCCTACAGGGAGCTTACGTTGTGCTGATATCGCGCATCAGCAAACCGAAACTCAAATCCACCGCATCCGGAATCGGCAAATACACCGTGTGCCCATCCCCCGGTGCAACTTCAATCGCTTCGCTTTTGACGTTCTGCAACTGATGCAAATCAAAGTGAAAGTTGCCCTTGGGCGTCATCAGTTCCATGTGATCGCCCAGACCGAATCGATTCTTTACCCTGACTTCCGCCAGTCGATCCCGCCGCTCACCGGTCAGTTCGCCGACAAACTGTTGACGTTCCGACACCGAGCTGCCGTTCTGGTAGTTCTGGTATTCGTCATGCACATGCCGACGCAGGAAACCCTCGGTGTAGCCGCGTTGGGCGAGGGATTCCAGGTCCGTCATCAGGTCGCGGTCGAATACCCGGCCTGCTACCGCGTCATCGATCGCCCGACGGTAGACCTGGGTAGTGCGCGCGCAATAGAAGTGCGATTTGGTCCGCCCTTCGATCTTCAGTGAATGCACGCCCATCTGCGTCAGGCGCTCGACGTGCTGCACGGCGCGAAGGTCCTTGGCGTTCATGATGTAGGTGCCGTGTTCGTCTTCGAAGGCCGGCATCAGCTCGTCCGGGCGATTGGCTTCCTGCAACAGGAACACCTGCCCGGTTGGCGCGCCGAGGCCCAGGGTCGGTTCCGGCTGATGGTGCTGGACGATTTCGCCGAGTTGGTTTTCGGTGGCCGGTTGCGCCGAGTATTTCCAGCGGCAGGCGTTGGTGCAACTGCCCTGATTCGCGTCGCGCTTGTTCATGTAGCCCGACAGCAGGCAGCGACCGGAATAGGCCATGCACAGCGCGCCATGGACGAACACCTCCAGCTCCATGGCCGGCACGTGTTGGCGGATTTCGCCGATTTCGTCCAGCGACAGTTCCCGCGACAGGATGATCCGGCTCAAGCCTTGTTGCTGCCAGAACTCCACGCTCGCCCAGTTCACCGTGTTGGCCTGCACCGAGAGGTGGATTGGCATCTGCGGATAGTGTCGGCGCACCAGCATGATCAGGCCGGGGTCGGACATGATCAGCGCGTCGGGCGCCATGGCGATGACGGGCGCCAGGTCCTTGAGGAAGGTCTTGAGCTTGGCATTGTGCGGCGCGATGTTGATTACCACATAGAAACGCTTGCCCTGAGTCTGTGCCTCGCGAATGCCGAGGGCCAGGTTGGCATGATCGAATTCGTTGTTGCGCACCCGCAGGCTGTAGCGCGGCTGGCCGGCGTACACCGCATCGGCGCCATAGGCGAAGGCGTAACGCATGTTTTTCAGGGTGCCGGCGGGGGCGAGCAGTTCGGGAGCAATGAGGTTCATGGCGGGTCGATCGCAAAAGCCGCAGAGGGTAAACGCTTGGCTCCGAGGCTTTATTGATCTGGATCTATGCTTGATGAACAAACCGATGGCACTCGCGCGGGCCGTCGTGGCCTAAGCATCAGGGCGTACTTCTGCGACCCGGTGGATTGGCATGGATCGGACATGAACGAAGAGACGCTCAAAGACAAATCGCTGGCCGTTTTGCTGTTGCTGGTGAGCATCGCTTTCGTCTGGATTCTGCTGCCGTTTTACGGCGCGGTATTCTGGGCGGTGATCCTCGGAATCCTGTTTGCCCCTCTGCAACGTCGACTGCAATTGAGGTTAGGCTGGCAACGCAACCTTACGTCGCTGCTCACACTGGGCATCTGCCTGTTGATCGCGATCCTGCCAGTGATTGTCCTGAGTATCTTTCTGGTTCAGGAAGGGACGGCTCTCTACAAGAACATCGAAAGCGGGGAGCTGGACATCGCCGGTTATGTGGCGCAGTTCAAGCACAGCCTGCCGCCGTACATCCAGCATTTGCTCGATCGCTTCGGCATGGGGGAATTGAACGGCTTGCGCGAGAAAATCATCAAGAGCGCGATGACCGGCAACCAGTTCGTCGCCACCCAGGCCTTCAGTTTTGGTCAGGGCACGTTCGAATTCATCGTCAGTTTTTTCATCATGCTGTACCTGCTTTTTTTCTTCTTGCGCGACGGTGCGGAGCTTGCGCGCAAGGTGCGCATGGCCGTGCCTCTGGAGGAAAACCAGAAGCGTCGTTTGCAGCTCAAGTTCAACCGGGTGGTGCGGGCCACCGTGAAGGGCAATCTGGTGGTGGCGATCACGCAGGGTGCGTTGGGCGGTTTGATTTTCTGGTTTCTGGACATTCCCAGCGCGTTGATCTGGGCGGTGTTGATGGCATTTCTGTCGCTGTTGCCAGCGGTGGGGGCGGGGATTATCTGGGCACCGGTGGCGGCGTTTTTCCTGTTTACCGGTGCGATCTGGCAAGGGGTGACACTGGTGTTGTTCGGTGTGTTCGTAATCGGCCTGGTGGATAACGTGCTGCGCCCGATCCTTGTGGGCAAGGATACGAAGATGCCCGACTACATGATTCTGATCTCGACCCTCGGCGGCTTGGCGATTTTCGGCCTCAACGGCTTTGTCATCGGCCCGTTGATTGCAGCGCTGTTCATGTCGAGCTGGGCCATTTTCATCGAAACCAAACCGCGAGTTCAGCTGCCTTAGGCGCTGAGTTTGCCTTGCTGACCGGCGCTGATTTGCTGCGACAACGCTTGGGCGTCGGGTAGCGAGGTGAGCGGGCCGCTGATTTGCTCGCCGTCCTGGACCAGATACCAGCAGGCCAGCAAGCCAAGCGCTCTGAGCGGTGCGGGAACGGCGCTACCGATAACGGACATGATCTGAACCTGAGACATCATAAGTACCTCCATCAATCTATGGAGCTACCTTACGGGGCGGGCGAAATTTCCGACAATCACCGTTTTCGATAGTGGTCATTGACGCAGTTGTGGCTAACCGACCGCCTGTCGGTCAGTCGACCACCTGATCGAGCATATGGACCACTTCCTGCTCGTTGAGCAGGCCTTTGCGCACCAGGTTTTGCGTCAGCAGCGAGAGGAACTTGGCGCTGCGGTGGCCTTCCAGGTGCTTGAGTTCGGTCAGCGTGTTGTACACCTTGCTGGAAGTGCACAGACCGACAATGCGGTGCGGGTTCTGCGTTGGCATGAGGGCGTCCTTGTTGTTATCAACCTGTTGTTGGCGGACAGGTTCAAGCTTGCGGATCTGACATGACATATATATGACGGTTTCCCCAAAAGAAGGGGCGAGTCAATCTTGCCTGCTTGAGCAATCGATACTGTCTCGATAACGACACTGACGCGATTTATCCAGACCATTGCCGACGAACGGCCACAAAAAAGCCCCGCGCTTTCGGGCGGGGCCTTGAGTCTGTCACCAGCGGCCATAACCGTGGGGAGGGCCGTAGTAACCGCGTGGCGGGCCGTAATAGCCACGAGGTGGTCCGTAGTAGACCGGCGCCGGACGGTAGTAGATCGGTTGTTGCACGTAGACCGGCGCCGGCTGGTAGTAAACCGGTGGCGGTGGTGGCGCGTAATAAACCGGTGACGGCTGCGCGTAGACCGGTTGCGGCGCGACATAGACTGGCCGGTTGGCGTTGATCAGAGCCGAGCCAACGATGGCAGTACCGACGATCGCTCCAAATACCGCCGCGTCATTACCACCACCATGGGCTTGCGCCTGTCCTGCGATAGCGAGCGCGCCGATCAGCAAGGCAACTGTGGGGATTTTACGGATCATGATAATTCCTCGGTTCTTCAACCCGGCGCTTGCGTCTGCAATAGACCCAAGGATTGTCGCGGGGATACTTCTAAGACAGCGTTTTTTTTAAATTCAGCACAGCCGTTTGGTAAATTTTGTGTAAGGTCTGTACCGGTTTGCTTACGGACGTTTTAGTGCTGTGGGCAGGTACGCGAATATCATCGATCAGAACCTGTGGGCTGGCTAATCCCGTCCATCTGAAAGTGCGTTAGAAGGAGATTCACATGCAGATGAACCCCAATCGAGACACCCAACTGTGCATGTCGCTCTCCGGGCGTCCGGGGAACTTTGGGCTGCGATTTCACAATCATCTGTATGAACAACTGGGGCTGAATTTCTACTACAAGGCATTCAGCAGCCAGGATTTGCCCGGTGCAGTGGGCGGCATTCGCGCCTTGGGCATTCGCGGCTGCGGCGTGTCGATGCCGTTCAAAGAGGCCTGCATTGCCTTGGTCGACGAGCTGGATGCATCGGCCGCCGCCATCCAGTCGATCAATACCATCGTCAACACCGACGGCCACCTCAAGGCCTACAACACCGATTACATTGCCATCGCCCAACTGCTGGAAACCCACGCCGTGCCCAAGGACACCTCTCTTGCCCTGCGCGGCAGCGGCGGCATGGCCAAGGCTGTGGCCAGCGCCTTGCGTGACGGCGGGTACAAAAATGGCCTGATCGTGGCCCGTAACGAGCGCGCCGGGCGGGCACTGGCCGAATCCCTGGGTTATGAATGGCAAGCGGAACTGGGGGCTCGTCGCCCGCAGATGCTGGTCAACGTGACACCCGTGGGTATGGATGGTGGCGCCGAGGCCGGTCAACTGGCGTTCGAGATTGATGTCATCGAAGCGGCGGATATCGTCTTCGATGTAGTGGCGATTCCTTCAGAAACCCCGCTGATCGTGCGTGGTCGTGCCGAGGGCAAGAAAGTGATCACCGGGCTGGAAGTGATTGCGATCCAGGCGCTGGAGCAGTTTGTGTTGTACACCGGCGTGCGGCCGACCGAGGAGCAGTTTCATAAAGCGGTGGCATTTGCCCGCAGCTAGGAGGATTCCATGCATCCACCCATTCTCAATTTGAATCAGGTCGAACTCGAACCGCTGCCCGAAGCGTTGGCGCCAACTGGCGAAACTGCCGGGCGCTACCAGCAGCGTCTGGCCCGTGTCGGTCAGCTATTGGGGGCGCAGAAGCTGGGTTATCGCTTGTATGTGCTGGAACCGGGCATGCGTGGCAGTCCGTTTCACAGTCATCGGGTCAATGAAGAGATGTTCTATGTGGTGGCCGGGGAAGGCGAGGTGCGACTCGGCGCAGAGCGTTTTCCAATCCGTACCGGGGACGTGATTGCCTGCCCGCCGGGCGGCCCTGAAAAAGCCCATCAGATCATGAATACCAGCAACGCCGAGCTGCGTTACCTCGCGGTCAGTACCCAGCAGTCACCGGAAATCTGCGAATACCCGGATTCCGGCAAATATGCGGTGATGGATGATTTCAAGGTGGATGCCGATGGCAATGCCTCGGGGTTTGTTGCGGTGGCGCGGCAGGAGGATGGCATCGATTATTGGGACGGTGAATAACGCCAGCTTTTAAGGTGACCTCGAGGCCGCCATCACGAGCAAGCTCGCTCACAGTGGATCGTGTAAGTTCATGGCATTTGTGAACAACACAAGACCCTGTGGGAGCGGGCTTGCCCGCGAAGGCGGCGGTACATCCAACATAAAAGTGACAGTCAGACCACTTTATTCGAGCCGCGCCAACCGCTCTTCCAACGCCGCAATCCGCGCTTCCAGCTCTTCAATCCGCTCAACCGAAACACCGCTGCCGGCACCGCGCTCGCTCGGATTCTGTCGCGCCGCAAGGATCGCCTCGATATCCGCCGGATCACCCATCGCATGGGAATAGCGGTCCTCACGCTGCCCGGCCTGACGCGGAATCAATACCGCCAGACCTCGCGCAATCAACCGCTCCAGCTGATGCACCACCTGTTCGGTATCTTCAAACTCATGCATGCGGCCACTGCGGGTCAGCAGTTCATTCACCGTCTGCGGGCCACGCAAAAACATCAGCCCGGTCAGAATCACCTGCGCCGGCACCAATTCCAGCGCCTTGTCGACCTTGTGCTCCCAGCGATCGGCACGACTGCCCATCACCAGTTTGGTGAAACCACGTCCTTCAAGTGCGCGCAGGCTCTGGCCGACCTGACCGGGCGTGAGGTTCATCACTGGCTCGCGGCTGGTTTTCTGATTGCAGGCAATCACCAGGGCATTGAGGGTCAGCGGATAGGTTTCCGGGCTGGTGGCCTGTTTCTCGATCAACGAACCCAGAATGCGGATTTCCGTGCTGTTGAGCCGTGGTTCGTCGAACGTCGTTTCTTGCTCAGTACTCACAGTGGCTGGAACCTCGCTAACGGTTGATCTGGAAAATATCGGCTAATAAAACCTCGTTCAGGGAGGTTAGTCGAGCATTGCCGTCTTGCCGCGCTTCATTGTTGGCGACATCGCCTGACGCGCAGCAAGTGCTCGATCTGAGCGTTGCCTACATGGAGGAGCTCGCCAGCAGTTCGGTCGATGTCATGGTCCATTACCTGGTGGATCTTCTGGAAGGCGGGTCCCGCAATGTTTTGCCGGGTATTTCCAATAGCGTCACGCTTGCCAAGATCACCACGAATCGAGTGCTCGATCAAATCGAACCACCTGCATAACGCAACCCCAGGCGCTGTTGAAGGTTGCGATCTTTTGATCTTGATTTTCCATTGATTGCGAGAAGAACAAGATCTGAAAGTCGCAGCCAGCGATAATTCCTACAGAGATTTCCGTGTCTTGACGAAGATGTCCGTACATCCATTATTCTATCGGCCGTTATTGGAATTAATGACTGCCGCAATTGTTGCAAATATATACCAGGTATTGTGAGTGGTTGATATCGGTCCTATATTCTATCCGCTGATCGCAGTGATCGTTTTCCACGAGAAAAAATAAGCGCCACCACTAAATCATTGAGGATCGGTGATAAAACAAAGCATATCCTGGTGCCTGATAAAGGAACGGTCAGAACTGTAGTCAGAAGACTGGAAAGATTGAATGACGAAGAGTTCACCTATTCACGAGAAGTGCCTCGCGACATGGTAGATGCCAATTCGCCGGTCCGGATTTATGTGGTCCATGCACCCTAGAAAGGCTCTATAAAAACCTCGATGTCGCACTAAATACATCCTGCAATATTTTATCAGTCCATTGTTTTAATGTTTCCAAGCGTTCGCGTTATTGACGCTGCTCTGTAATAACGTCCATAAAACCCCAAAAATAAAAGGCAAAACATGATGATCAAGTTCAGACCGCTATTAATGTCTGTGTTACTGCTGGCTGGAATATGCTCGGCTGGCGCAAATGCACAGTCGACAACGCCTTCGGTCTCCAAAGAGGCTGTCGTCACGCCAGATAATGCAGTCATGCTGACTGTTTTCCTGAAACATGATCAGTCACGGCCATTGGGCGAGCTGAAAGCGCAACTCGCAAAACAGGAGTTTTACAAGGTGTTCCCTCCTGCCGGGGTGGAGATTGTCAGCTGGAATATAACGATGGGTATAGGACAAGTCATCGTTCTCCGTTTGCCTGCCTCGCGACTCTCAGCGGTAAATCTCGCACTAGAAAACACCGCGTGGGGAAGTTACCGGACAGAATTCTTTCCTACCTATGATTTCAAAGAAATAGCACTGGCAGAGCAAAGAAAAGTACGAGAAGCCACATCTGCGGCGGCGAAGGTTTACGGCGGCTGAAAAAGAACGGTCTCGGGAGGGCGCGGATGGATATAATCGGCCAACGTTTCCCTCCTGTCATCACATGAGACTGCCATGACCATTTCCCTGTACGACGCTTCCATCCCTGTTCTCCAGCAAATGCTCAGCGCCCTCAGCGGCGTGCTGAAAAAGGCCGAAGCCCACGCCACTGAAAAGAACATCGACCCGAATGCGTTCCTGCAAGCGCGCCTGTTCCCGGACATGTTCCCGCTGGTGCGTCAGGTGCAGATCGCCGTTGATTTCGCCAAAGGCATTTCTTCGCGCCTGGCCGAAGTCGAACTGCCCAAGTACGACGACACCGAAACCACCTTCGCCGAGCTGCAAGCACTGATCACCAAGGTTCTGGCCTACATCGGCGAGTTCACGCCAGAGCAGATCAACGGCAAGGAAAACATCGAAATCGTGACCCGTCCGGGCACGCCTAAAGAGAAGCGCTTTAGCGGCCAGTCCTACCTGCTGACCTACGGCCTGCCGCAGTTCTTCTTCCACGTCACCACCACTTACGCACTGCTGCGCCACAACGGCGTGGAAGTGGGCAAGCGCGACTACATGGGCGCGTTCTAAACCGTCCAGGTACAAAAAAGCCCGCCAAGGTTTGCGCCTTGGCGGGCTTTGCATTGGTGAATCAAAAGATCGCAGCCTGCGG
>NZ_JBSVXD010000049.1:0-33584 GCF_054070755.1 Pseudomonas sp. SDO5591_S426
AAATATTCTCCTGTAGGAGCTGCCGAAGGCTGCGATCTTTTCAGGGTTCGAGGCCGATACGGAAAAACTCGCCGCCACTCCAGACACCGAGCCATCGCTGCCCATCGATCTCCCGGCTCACCGCCAGCTCCACCAACTGATAGAACACATTGCGATGGATCAGCGCTTCGAGATTGGTGCGCACATGCACGTAGGGCGCTGGTTCCTGGCTGTCCGGATCGATCACCACACGAATGGGATGCTCGACGCCAGCTTCAGCGTTCTCATCAACGTTGGTGGTGAAACGCAAGACCTGCGCCTCGCCCTCGCCCTCCACGTCCACGGCAATCGCCACAAACGGTGCGTCATCGACCTTGATGCCGACCTTCTCGACTGGCGTGATGAGGAAATAATCATCGCCGTCGCGGCGAATGATAGTGGAGAACAGCTTGACCATCGGCTTGCGCCCGATCGGCGTGCCCAGGTAATACCAGGTGCCGTCGCGGGCAATGCGCATGTCGATGTCGCCGCAGAAGTCGGGGTTCCACAAGTGGACCGGTGGCAAGCCTTTGGTCTTGGGGATTTGCCCCAGCAGGTCGTTGGCTTTTTGCGGGCCACTCATGGCGTTCTCCTTGAAATTACTGGTCGCTGAGCCCCAACAGGCTGCGAGCATATTGCTCCAGCGGCGGGCCCATCAGGTCTTCTGGCTTTTCATCGTGGAACGTCAGTAAACCGCCACGACTCTTGATACGTGCAGTATCAATCAAATACTGGGTGCTGGTCTCGATCAACATGATCTGAATCACGCCGGTATCGATGCCGAGTCGATCCACGGCTTCCTGATCCAGCCATTCATCCGAGTTACCGATGCGGTCATCAGACTTGGCGAAACGGGTATAGAGCAAGTAATGAGCACCCACGGCACGGGCTTCGCTCATGGCCTGGTCGAGGCCTTCCGGCGTACGGGCGCGGCGGACCATCGGGAAATATTCGACAAAACCATCGAAGGCGACTTCGGCGATCACATTGGGACGCGGGTAAACGGCACTGCCGGGCGGCACAAAGGCACCCTGGGCGATGTAGACGAACGAGTCCGGCTGAATGCGCAGGTTGTTCACGCGGCGGCTGTCGCTGTGATCCAACAAGCCCGCATCGCTCATATGGTAGCGAGTCCCTTCGGCCATATCGCTGACATTCATGCAGCCACCAAGCGCCATAACGGCCAGCAGCAAAACCAGGCTACGCATCCTATCCTCCAGAGGCCGGTGACGGAAAACCGGCGAATGGCCGTTGGATGCAGCTTTTGCGCCAGTTCAAGAATAATGTTGCCTGATCAAACACCATCGCGGGCAAGCCTTGCTCCTACAGGATTCGAGTCGATCACAAATCAGCGATCACTCGCAAATCCTGTAGGAGCAAGGCTTGCCCGCGATGAGACCGGTTCAACCGCCGATGATTTTCATGACCGTCGCGCCACCGGAGAACGCCACTTCCTGCTTGTCGCCCAAGGCTTTCACCAGCAGTCGTTGTAAGGCCGGCAAAGCCTGATGACGCGGCTTGTCGAGCAGATCGCCGACATAGTGTCGGTTACTCGACGACAGGCAGCCATGCAGCCACCCCGTGGAAGAAAGGCGCAGCCGTGAACAGGTACGACAGAAAGGCACACTTTCGTTGGCAATCACGCCGAAATGCCCAAGCCCCGGGATCTCGTAGCGCACCGCTGTGGCATCAACCGGCGCATCAGCTTGCAGATACTCGTAGCGCTCGCCGATCAGGCTCAGCAACTGCTGGAGGCTGACGAACTGTTGCAGGAACGCGTTGGAGTCGCTTGCCAGATGGCCCATACGCATCAGTTCGATGAAGCGCAGTTCATAGCCGCGCTCCAGGCAGTAATCAAGCAGCGGCATCACCTGATCGAGGTTCTGACCGCGCAACGGCACCATGTTGACCTTGATCTTCATGCCGGCCGCGCGGGCCTGCTCCATGCCGTCGAGCACCGTCGCCAGATCGCCGCCACGGGCGATGCTGCGAAATGCACTGGCGTCGAGGGTGTCGAGGGAAACGTTGATGCGCCGAATGCCGGCATCCACCAGTAGCGGCAGCTTTTTCGCCAGCAATTGACCGTTGGTGGTCAGGCTGATGTCTTGCAGGCCCATCTGCCCGACGGCGGTCATGAAGGTTTCGAGCTTTGGACTCACCAGCGGTTCGCCGCCGGTGATGCGCAGGCGTTCGATGCCTGCGGCTTCGATCAGATAGGCCACACCGCGCGCCATCGCCTCGGCCGACAACTCATCCTGCGCAGCCACCAGCCGCTTGCCGTTGGGCACGCAGTAGGTACACGCGTAATTGCAGGCTGAGGTCAGGCTGACTCGCAAATTGCGAAAACGCCTGCCTTGACGGTCAACGATCATGATCACTCCGGCGGAAGAATATTCGGACCGCTAAAACTTGACTCACAAATCAAGTTTTAGCAAGTCCCATGCCTGAGTATATTCCTGCGGTACTGCGCCATGTAGCGAAATAATGGCGCAATAAGGCGGCTGAATGGCTCAGCTGCTCGGGGTGTCGGTGTCACGCTTGCGCTTGTTGCCCATGCGCACGCCGATGTCCATCAGGAACTGGAAGAAACCTTCCTGATCTTCCAGCACATTGCTCCAGAACGGCGAGTGATACAGCGCCACGGCACCGTGCACCAGCGCCCAGGACGCGCAGTAATGGAAGTATGGCGGCACGTCTTCAAGCTTGCCTTCGCTGATCCGGCCCTTGATCAGCAGGGTCAGGCGTTCGAAGTTCGAGGCACGGATCTTGTGCAGCTCCTCGATCATCTCCGGTACCTGGTTACCCTTGACCACCTTTTCTTCCAGGCGATCGAACAAGCGATAGCGTTGCGGATCGCGCATGCGGAATTCGAAGTAGGCGCGGGACAGGGCTTCCTTGTCCTTGTCGACGTCAGCCGAGTGCAACAGCTCGTTCAAATCACGCTCGTAGTCGAGCATCAGGCGCAGGTAGATCTCGGCCTTGGACTTGAAGTGCTTGTAGATCGTGCCTTTGCCGATACCGACGGCATCAGCAATCATCTCGACGGTGACACTGTCTTCACCTTGTTCGAGGAACAGCTTTAGCGCGGTATCGAGAATTTCTTGCTCGCGGCGACGAAACTCACGGACCTTACGAGGTTCTTTATGCATAAGAAAAGGTCTGTAGGGGTCAAAATTCGAAGCCGCGTATTATGCCTAAATTACGCAAAAATGCACGGATCATCCGACCATATCTGTTGTTTCTGGTCATTTCGCGCACGCAAGCAGGTTGATGAGAACTCTTCTGAAGCGCCCGTATTCCAAATTTGTTTAAAAACCGGGGCCGACAAACTGGACTCGGCGAAATACTGATCAATACTTGAACTGTCGGCGAGACATCTCCCCCAAGTGTTGCGCCGATATTGGTACCAACGGACCGCGTACCATTGTTTTACTCCTAATGGTCTTAACCCGGATTCACCCCCCAGAACCCGGGTTTTTTTTGCCTAGGATTTAACCTTTCACATGTGCCAGCGGGAACAACCGCTTGAAGTTTTCGGTGGTTTGCTGGGCAAATCGCTCGTAGGACTCACCTCGCAACATTGCCAAAAATTCCGCTACTTCGCGTACGTACTGCGGCAGGTTCGGCTTGCCTCGGTGCGGGATCGGCGCGAGGTACGGCGAATCGGTTTCCACCAGCAAGCGGTCGGCCGGCACCTTGCTCGCCACATCGCGCAACGCGTCGGCATTGCGGAAAGTGACAATTCCGGACAGGGAGATGTAATAGCCCATGTCCAGCGCGGCTTTCGCCATGTCCCAGTCTTCGGTAAAGCAATGCAGCACGCCGGCCTGGGGCAGCGCCGCGTCGCGCAGCAGATTCAGGGTATCGGCGCGGGCGCCACGGGTATGGATGATCACCGGTTTGCCGGTCTGCTGCGCCGCTTGCAGATGCAATCTGAAGGACTCTTGCTGCAACTCTGCCGCTTCCGGCTCGTAGTGGTAATCCAGACCGGTTTCGCCGATGGCCACCACTCGCGGATGATTGAGTTCGTGCAACAGCCAGTCCAGCGCGGGCGCCGCCCCCGGCTGTACATCCAGCGGATGCACGCCGACCGAGCAGTCCACGTCGTCATACTTTTCAGCGAGCGCTTTGACGTCGGCGGCATTGTCTGCGCTGACACCAATACACAGAAAGTGCCCCACTCCACGCTGGCGCGCCGCATCGAGGGCGGCATCCAGCGAGCCGTCATGGGCGGCGAGGTCAAGGCGATCAAGGTGACAATGGGAATCTACGAGCATAAAAATGGCTGCAACTTACATCGTATGAGTGGGACGGTCGGACTTCAGCGCTCCGGCCAGATGGGTTTCGATTCTACTGCGCGCTGTGTTGTCGCCTTCGTTGAACTGTACGCCGACCCCGGCGGCGCGGTTACCTTGGGCGCCTTTGGGGGTGACCCAGGTGACCTTGCCGGCCACCGGGATCTTTTCCGCCTCGTCAAACAAGTGCAGCAGCATGAATACCTCATCGCCCAACTTGTAGCTCTTGTTGGTCGGGATAAACAGGCCGCCATTCTTGAGGAACGGCATGTAGGCCGCGTAAAGCACGGACTTGTCCTTGATGGTCAGGGACAAAATACCGTTGCGCGGGCCGGGGCTGACGGGTTCATTCATGCTGACCTCCACTGCTGATGCACAGAGTCTAGGCGCAGACGATCACCTCTGGGTAGGCAAGGACGCCCATTGCACCAACAGGGCCTCCAGCAACAACACCCGATTGAGGTTGGCTTTGCTCAACACCTTCTGGCGTTGGGCGAGGATCCAGTCCTGGATATTCAGGAGTTTGTCCTGAGCGGTTTTCTGCGCCAGGTATTGAATCACCTTGCGCATGTCCGTCAATCCGAGCCCTTCTTCGTCCTGGGTCAACTGATAGCGCAGGATCAGGCTCGACCAGTCGCAGAACCAGTCGAACAACAGTAACAACGGAATCGCATTCCAGCCTTCGGCCAGTTGTGTCGGCGATTGTTGCTGCTTGAGCAGCTTCTTCACGCCTTCGACCACCTGCGCGCGTTGATCACGCACACCTTGGGCGTGCAGATTGACCGCGGCCAATGGCGAACCGGCGGCCAGGGTCAGAAGCTCGACACGCTCCTCTTGCGAGCAGTCCGGCAGTGCCTGGGCCAGCCACGCCAGGCTCATCGCCTCGCTCGGTAGCGGACAGGCCTGTTGCACGCAGCGGCTCTTGATGGTCGGCAACAGACGACTGGTCTGGTGGCTGACCAGCAGCAATACTGTGTCGCCGGACGGTTCTTCAAGACTTTTGAGCAAGGCATTGGCGGCGTTGATGTTCATCGACTCGACCGGCTCGATCAGCACCACTTTGCGCCCGCCCAGTTGCGCGGTCTGCACCACGAAGCTGACCAGATCCCGAACCTGATCGACCTTGATCGCCTTGTCGGCTTCTTCCGGCTCCAGGATGTAGTTATCGGGGTGGCTGCCGGCCTTGAGCAACAGGCAGGATTTGCATTCGCCACAGGCATTTTGCGCGGTCGGACGCTGGCACAGCAGGCTGGCCATCAGGCGCTCGGCCAGCGCCCGTTTACCGATGCCGGCCGG
Organism: Pseudomonas sp. SDO5591_S426; assembly: GCF_054070755.1. Lineage (NCBI taxonomy): Bacteria > Pseudomonadati > Pseudomonadota > Gammaproteobacteria > Pseudomonadales > Pseudomonadaceae > Pseudomonas > Pseudomonas sp. SDO5591_S426. The sequence continues at coordinate 5,610 of NZ_JBSVXD010000049.1, forward strand.
GCCATGCAGCAAATAGGCATGTGCATGTTGCTTTCGACCGGCCAGTTGCTGCCAGAGACTGTCCTGCCACGGATAGGCTTCAGCCACGGGTCAACTCCAGCAGGCGTGGCAACAAGGCATCCAGGGATTGCTGAACCTGCGCCAGCGGCTGCGCGGCGTCGACCAACACGTATCGCGCTGGCTCCGCTGCAGCGCGCTTGAGGAAAGCGCTGCGCACGGCATCGAAAAAGGTCCGGCCTTCGAGTTCGAAGCGATCAAGGCGACCACGTGCACTGGCGCGGGCCAGGCCGACTTCTACCGGCAGATCGAAAATTAGCGTCAGGTCGGGACGCAGATCGCCCTGCACAAAGGTTTCCAGTGCCGCGATACGCTCCAGCGACAACCCGCGACCGCCACCCTGATAGGCATAGGTCGAATCCGTGAAACGATCACACAAGACCACCGCACCACGGGCCAGCGCCGGGCGAATCACCTCGGCCAGATGCTGGGCACGTGCCGCAAACACCAACAGCAACTCGGTGTCCGGATTCATCACTTCATCGACCGGTGCCAGCAGCACTTCACGAATGCGCTCGGCCAACGGCGTACCGCCCGGTTCGCGGGTCAGCACCACCTCGATACCGGCGGCGCGCAGGCGCTCGGCCAGGTATTCACGATTGGTGCTTTTGCCGGCGCCTTCCGGGCCTTCCAGCGTAATAAACAAGCCAGTCACAGGCAGTCCTTAGTCAGAGTCATTGCGAGTTTTGCGGCGCGGCGGCTTCCGGTGCGGGTGTTGGTGCAGGCTCAGGCGCAGGTTCTTGCGGCGGCATCTGCGGCACAGTCTCGGGAGCGGTGTCCGGTGATGCGGCCGGGATCGGCGCCTGGCCCTGCTCAGCATGATCTTGCTCAGGCTGAGATTCCACAGACTGAGATTCTTCAACCGGAGCTTGCGGCGTTTCCGGCGCGGTAACAGGTGCCGGGCTGGAGCGGTAATCGGCGCGACGCTTCAGTTGATACTCTCGCACAGCGTTGTTGTGGGCATCCAGATCATCGGAGAACACATGGCTGCCATCACCGCGAGCCACGAAGTAAAGGCTGCTGCCCTCCACCGGATTCAGCGCAGCGTGGATGGCTTCGCGGCCGACCATGGCAATCGGGGTCGGCGGCAAGCCGGAAATCATGTAAGTGTTGTAAGGGGTCGCTTCCTTGAGATGAGCGCGGGTCAGCTTGCCGTTGTAGCGATCACCCAGGCCATAGATCACCGTCGGGTCGGTCTGCAACAGCATGCCGATCGCCATGCGCCGCACGAACACACCGGCAATCTGCCCGCGCTCCTGCGGCACGCCGGTTTCTTTCTCGACCAGCGAGGCCATGATCAGCGCTTGATAAGGTCCGCTATACGGCAAATCGGTTGCACGCTGATTCCACTCCTTGGCAAGGACCTCATCGAGACGATCGTAAGCCGTCTTCAGCAGCTCGACGTCGCTCATGCCCCGCACAAAGCGGTAAGTGTCCGGGAAGAATCGCCCTTCAGGGAAAATCCCGGCATGGCCGAGCTTGTCCATGACCTGACTGTCGCTCAGGCCGTTCAGGGTTTGCTCGATTTTTTCTTCTTTGGCCAGGGCCGCACGGACTTGATGGAAATTCCAGCCTTCGACCAGGGTCAGGCTGTATTGCACCATTTCCCCGCGCTTCCAAAGGTCGATAAGACCTTCGACGGTCATGCCGGGTGTCATGCGGTATTCGCCGCTGTGCAGCGGCTGTTTAGGCAGGTTGAAGCGCCAGTAGACGCGCAGCCAGAACGCGTCCTTGATGACGCCATCGGCTTCCATTCGCAAAAGGGTGCGGTTCGGAGTGGTGCCCTTCGGCACCTCCAGCAGTTCTTCCTGCGTGATATTCAGCGGTTGCACCAGTGCCGAATGAATTTTCCAGGCAGAAGCACCCAACATCAGCCCTGCCAGAACCAATCCGGTTTCCAGCAGCAGCAAGAGTTTACGTCTCACGTATCAAGATCCAGTAGCGCGCGGGCAATGGTTTGGAGTTTACGGGTGAGCGGCCCAACCGGCCAGCTCAGTGCGGCACAGGCATGCACCGGCCAAACGCCATACACGCTGTTGCAGACAAAGACTTCATCGGCCCATTGCAGCTGTTCCAGAGGGATGTCGGCGATTTGCACGGGGATGCCAAGTGACTCGGCTTGAAACAATAATTCGGCACGCATCACACCCGCCACTCCACAGCGCTTCAGATCCGCCGTCACCAACACGCCATCGCGCACCAGGAACAGATTGCTGAACACGCCCTCAATGACCCGACCGGCATGATCGAGCATCAAGCCCTCGGCATGGTCGGAGTCTTGCCATTCGGAACGGGCGATGACCTGCTCCAGACGATTGAGGTGCTTGAGGCCGGCGAGTAGCGGTTGACTGGAGAGCCGTGTTGCACAAGGGAACAGGCGAATGCCCCGCTCACCATGTACGGCAGGATAAGCAGCGGGAGGATTGCCTTGCAGAATACGTCGCGCCTGGGCCGCAGGATCAGGTGCATAGCCGCGAAGGCCGTCGCCGCGAGTGAGGACTAGCTTCAGTACCCCGTCACCCAATGCAGCGGCGTAGGCCAACACTTCATTTCGAATCAGCTCGTGATCGGTGGCGATCCGCAATCGCGAACAACCACCTGCCAGACGCGACAGATGCCGGTCCAGCAGCACCGGAAAGCCATCACGCACAGCGATGGTCTCGAACAGACCATCACCGTAAGCCAGGCCGCGATCCTTCAGCGACAGCGCGTCAGCCGGTTGACCGTCGACCCAGCAGTCCATCAGCCTGCGAACCGGCGGAACACCAGCGAGCCGTTGGTGCCACCAAAACCGAAGGAGTTGGACAGGACCACATCGATATCCATGTTGCGCGCAGTGTGCGGCACGAAATCGAGGTCGCAGCCTTCGTCCGGCTCATCGAGGTTGATGGTCGGTGGCGCCACCTGGCTGTTGATCGCCAGCACGCTGAAGATCGCTTCAACGGCGCCGGCCGCACCCAGCAGGTGACCGGTCATGGACTTGGTCGAACTGACGGCCACCTTGTAGGCATGCTCGCCAAACACCGATTTGATCGCGTTGACCTCAGCGAGGTCGCCTGCAGGCGTCGACGTACCGTGGGCGTTGATGTACTGCACTTGGTCGCCATTGATCTTGGCATCGCGCAGGGCATTGGTGATGCAGCGGGCAGCACCGGCGCCATCGGCGGGTGGCGACGTCATGTGGTAAGCGTCACCACTGGTGCCGAAGCCGATCAATTCGGCGTAGATGGTCGCGCCACGGGCTTTGGCGTGCTCCAGTTCTTCGAGAACCAGTGCACCGGCACCGTTGGACAGTACGAAGCCATCACGGCCCTTGTCCCATGGACGGCTGGCGCGGGTCGGCTCGTCATTGCGGGTCGACAAGGCGCGGGAGGCACCGAAGCCGCCCATGCCCAGGCCGCAGGCAGCCATTTCGGCGCCGCCGGCGATCATCACGTCGGCTTCGTCGTACATGATGTTGCGGGCAGCCATGCCGATGCAGTGCGTACCGGTGGTACACGCCGTGGCGATGGCATAGTTGGGCCCCTGTGCACCCAGATGGATGGACAGGAAGCCGGAAATCATATTGATGATCGAGCCAGGCACGAAAAACGGAGAAATCCGTCGTGGGCCGGTCTCATGCAGCGTGCGGCTGGTTTCTTCGATATTGGTCAGTCCGCCAATACCCGACCCCATGGCCACGCCAATGCGCTCACGGTTGGCGTCGGTGACTTCCAGACCGGAATTGCGCACTGCCTGAAAACCTGCGGCCAGACCGTACTGAATGAACAGGTCGAGCTTGCGAGCTTCCTTGACCGACAGGTATTCCTCGACATTGAAGCCCTTTACCGAGCCGCCAAAACGGGTGGAATAGGCAGAAAGGTCGGTGTGTTCGATCAGACCAATGCCACTGCGGCCAGCCAGAATGCCCTGCCAGCTGCTCGGCACATCCGTGCCCAGTGGCGACAACATACCCATACCGGTGACTACGACGCGTCTACGCGACACAGCACTCTCCTTTTTTCAAATGACGACTTTGCATCAGGCCTAAAGAAAAAACCGCACGCCATGATGGCAGTGCGGTTTTTCCATGACAGCGAGCAACGATTACAAACTATTACGCCTGATGGCTAGTAACGTAGTCGATTGCAGCTTGTACAGTAGTGATCTTCTCAGCTTCTTCGTCAGGGATTTCGGTCTCGAATTCCTCTTCCAGAGCCATCACCAGCTCAACGGTGTCAAGGGAGTCAGCACCCAGGTCTTCAACGAAGGAAGCAGTGTTGACCACTTCTTCTTCTTTAACGCCCAGTTGCTCGGCAACGATTTTCTTGACGCGCTCTTCGATGGTGCTCATACCTTGTTTTCACTCCTAATGGACAAATTCAGGCAGCTGGCCAGTGGGTAAGTGTATAGAAAGACTTTTCAGCTTTTCAACTGAAAGCTTCACTCCTCAAACCCGGTGACCCTCTGCCTATAAATAGATTGCAGCTTTATAACGGATTTTAGACAGCTCGTATGACATTTTTTTGAAGCAATCCGTCACATTTAACTCATGTACATCCCGCCGTTCACCGGGATTGTAGCCCCAGTAACGTAAGCCGCACCGTCAGAGGCAAGAAAAGCGACCACAGACGCGATCTCTTGAGCTTGTCCCAGACGACCCAGCGGAATCTGCGCCTGCAAGGCTTCACGCTGTGCCTCGGGCAGTTCACGGGTCATATCGGTGTCGATGAACCCTGGGGCCACCGAGTTTACCGTAATCGAACGCGAACCGACTTCACGCGCCAGTGCACGGCTGAAACCTTCCAGACCGGCCTTGGCGGCAGCGTAGTTTACTTGGCCTGCGTTGCCCATGGCACCCACAACCGAGCCAATACTGATAATTCGTCCCCAACGGGCTTTGGTCATACCGCGCAAAACGCCTTTGGACAGGCGGAACAGACTGTTCAGGTTAGTATCGACAACGTCATGCCATTCGTCGTCTTTCATGCGCATCATCAGGTTATCGCGGGTGATGCCGGCATTGTTGACCAGGATCGCCGGCGCACCGAACTGCTCCTGAATGCTCGCCAGGACTGCCGCTACGGACTCATCACTGGTGACATTGAGTTCCAGGCCAGTGCCCTGAATACCGTTTTCCTTCAGGGTGGCGGCAATGCGCTCGGCACCCGAAGCGGAGGTCGCGGTACCAACGACGACGGCGCCCTGACGACCCAGTTCCAGGGCGATAGCCTGGCCGATGCCACGGCTTGCACCGGTGACCAGTGCAACTTTACCTTGCAGACTCATGCAAGTTTCTCCTGATTCAGGCCTGCGCTGCACGGGCGGCAGCGAAGGCGTCTGGGGTATTGAGGTTGGAAGTCGATACGCCTTCGGCGCAGCGTTTGTTCAGACCGGCGAGCACTTTGCCCGGGCCACACTCGACCAGATTGGTCGCGCCTTTGGCTGCCAGCGCCTGGACGGATTCAACCCAGCGCACTGGCTTGTAGAGCTGCTCAAGCAGATCGCGCTTAAGGGTTTCCAGATCGGCAGGCACGGCGGCACTGACGTTCTGCACCACAGGAATCTGCGGCGCCTGCCAGTCGATCGCGGCGATCGATTCGGCGAAACGCTCGGCGGCTGGACGCATCAGCTCGCAGTGCGAAGGCACGCTGACCGGCAACGGCAAGGCACGCTTGGCGCCACGCGCCTTGCAGCCTTCGATGGCACGCTCGACCGCAGCCTTGGCACCGGCGATAACCACCTGGCCTGGGGAGTTGAAGTTGACGGCACTGACCACTTCGCCTTGGGCCGCTTCGGCACAGGCTGCCAGCACATCAGCATCGTCCAGACCGAGGATCGCGGCCATGCCGCCCTGCCCGGCCGGAACGGCTTCCTGCATCAACTGGCCACGACGCTCGACCAGTTTCACTGCGTCGCCGAGGCTCAGGCTGCCAGCGGCAACCAGTGCGCTGTATTCACCCAGGCTGTGGCCGGCAACATACGCCGGACGCGCGCCGCCTTCCGCCAGCCACAGACGCCACAGGGCGATCGAAGCGGTCAGAATGGCCGGTTGGGTTTTATCGGTTTGATTGAGCAGCTCTTCCGGCCCTTGCTGGGTCAGTGCCCACAGGTCGTAACCCAGAGCATCGGAGGCTTCTTTGAATGTTTCAAGGACAACCGGATGTTGCGCGCCCAACTCGGCCAGCATGCCGAGGGACTGCGAACCCTGTCCTGGAAAGACGAATGCGAGGGAAGCAGACATGTAACAAGCCCCTAATGATCTTGTCGTCGAAGAATTAGTGTCCCGCTTTGGGGACGCAAGAAACTGACAGTTGGATGGCCAATTGAACTAAGCGGTCACATTTAAGCATTGTCCGACGAAAACGCCTAAAGCAACAAATCCTCCAGACGACCGTGTATACGCTCCGGCAGATTTTCCTGAATCTCGATCAAGGCTCGGGAAATTGCACTCTGGAAACCTTGAACCCCGGCAGAACCGTGACTTTTTACCACAATGCCCTGCAACCCGAGGAAACTCGCTCCGTTATGCCGCGCCGGCGCCAGATCGGCTTGCAAGCGCTTCATCAGCGGCAAGGCCAATGCACCCACCATGCGTGACGGCAGGCTTTTCTTGAACAATGCCTCGATACGCCCGGCAATCATGGTCGCCAGGCCTTCGCTGGACTTGAGCAGGATATTGCCGACAAACCCGTCACACACCACCACATCCGCTTCGCCACGGTACAAACCATCACCTTCGACAAAGCCGATGTAGTTGATACCACGCGCTCGTTGCAACAAGGTTGCAGCCAGTTTGACCTGCTGATTGCCCTTGATGTCTTCGGTGCCGATATTCAGCAAGGCCACACGCGGGCGGACGATGCCGAGGGTTTCTGCTGCAACCGAGCCCATCACGGCAAACTGCAACAGGTGCTCGGCACTGCAATCGACATTCGCACCCAGATCGAGCAACTGGCAATAGCCTTTCTGCGTCGGAATCGCCGCGACCATGGCTGGCCGGTCGATGCCCGGCAAGGTCTTGAGCACGAAACGTGACAACGCCATCAGCGCCCCGGTATTACCGGCACTGACACACGCCTGGACTTTGCCGTCACGCAACAACTCAAGCGCCACGCGCATCGAGGAGTCAGGCTTGCCGCGCAGGGCCTGGGCAGGTTTTTCGTCCATGGTGATGACTTCGGACGCCGGAGCAATCGTCAGGCGCGCGCGATCCACAGCCGGTTGGCCAGCGATCAATTCTTCAAGGAGGGAGGGGTGACCGACGAGGGTCAGGTGCAGCGAGGGTGTAGCAGACAGGCAAGCAAGGCTGGCCTGAACAATGCTGCGGGGACCGAAGTCCCCGCCCATTGCGTCAATCGCGATGACTTGAGCGGACAAGTGATTACTCGTCAGCGCCCTTGTCGATCACTTTACGGCCACGGTATACGCCTTCTGGCGATACGTGGTGACGCAGGTGAACTTCACCGGTGGTTTTTTCTACAGACAGGGTGCTAGCCTCGAGAGCGTCGTGCGAACGGCGCATGTCACGGGCAGAGCGGGATTTTTTGTTCTGCTGAACAGCCATAATTGATTAACTCCTAAACGTTTGGGTCACGCTTTAACTGCGCCAATACACTGAACGGGTTGGACCGCGTTACCTCGTCCTCGCTCGGTTCGGGCTCATCTGCTCCCGCCGGCTGCTGGCATTCTTCCGGATGATGAGCAGGCACAATGGGCAAGGCGAGCAGAAGCTCCTCCTCGATCAGTGACTGCAGATCCAATGGATCTTCGCCCAGTTCCAGCACGTCATAACCTTTCGGCAACGACTGGGTATTCGCACCCTCCTTCACCACAGCATAACTGCATTCGCTATGGATCGGCAGGGTGACCAGCTCAAGACAACGCTGGCAAACCATTTTGACTTCGGTGTCGATAAAGCTGTGAATTACCACAGATTTACGTTCATCTCGTTCAAAAACGAATTTAGCCTGCACCGTACCGACATTGTCGGAAAGCGGGTCGCAGAGTCTCTCCAAATCGGCCAGCAGCATTTCACCTTGAAGGGTGGTGCCACGATCAGCCAATTTGCGCGGGTCAACGTGAGGTGGAATCGGGTCATTCAACATAGGCGCAGCATTATAGGGATGCACCCGCCCATGTCAAAGGAAATTCAGCCCTGTCCGTCACTTGGAAGCCTCGCTAGAATTCGCGCCTGTCATTTGGAGTTGCGCATGCTGCCTTTATTACTCGCTTCCAGCTCGGTTTATCGCCGGGAATTACTGGCCCGCCTGCGGCTGCCATTCACTTGCAGCTCACCGGATATCGACGAAAGCCGTCGTCCGGACGAGTCTGCCATTGATCTGGTAAAACGCCTCGCCGAGGAAAAAGCACGGGCGCTGGCCGGCACTCACCCAGTCCATCTGATCATCGGCTCTGACCAGGTCGCCGTGCTCGGTGACAGGATCATCGGCAAACCCCACACCTTCGAAAAGGCCCGCGAACAACTGCTGGCCTCCAGCGGCGCCAGCGTAACGTTCCTGACCGGTCTGGCACTGCTCAACAGCGAGTCTGGCCACTGCCACGTCGACTGCGTACCTTTCACCGTCCACATGCGCACACTGGACGCCGAACGCATCGAGCGCTACCTGCACGCCGAACAGCCCTACGACTGCGCTGGCAGCTTCAAGGCCGAAGGCTTGGGGGTAAGCCTGTTTCAAAGCACCGAAGGCCCTGACGCCACCAGCCTCGTCGGCCTGCCGCTGATTCGCCTGATCGACATGCTGCTCGCAGAAAACGTGCAGATACCCTGAAAGCAAAAGATCGCAGCCTTCGGCAGATCCTACAGAGATTGTGCAGGAGCTGCCGAAGGCTGCGATCTTTTGATCCATCCAACAGATTTAGCGCAGCGATGGACCGTTAAACCCCATCCACATCGCCAGATGCTCAGCCACGCTGGCACCCAGTTTTTTCGAGAAGCGATCGAACGGCGATTCCTGAACAGTGAAATCCACCAGTTCTTTTTCGCCAATCACATCTCGCGCAACCGAACTGGCATTACCCAGACCATCGATCAATCCCAGCGGCAATGCCTGTTCACCATTCCAGACCAGCCCGGAGAACAGCTCCGGATGCTCCTTGTCCTTCAAGCGATCACCCCGACCTTGCTTGACGCTATTGATGAATTGCTTGTGCGTGGTATCGAGCACGCCTTGCCAGAAGGCGGTTTCTTCAGGCTTCTGCGGCTGGAACGGATCGAGGAACGATTTGTGCTCGCCCGAGGTGTAGGTGCGACGCTCCACACCCAGCTTTTCCATGGTGCCGACAAAACCGTAACCGGCCGCCGTCACACCAATGGAGCCCACCAGGCTCGCCTTGTCGGCATAGATCTGATCAGCCGCACTGGCGATGTAATAGGCACCAGAAGCGCCCAGATCGGAAATCACCGCATAGAGCTTGGTGTCCGGGTGCAAGCCACGCAGACGACGAATCTCGTCATAGACATAACCCGACTGCACCGGACTGCCGCCCGGGCTGTTGATGCGCAGGATGACGCCCTTGACCTTTTTATCTTCGAAAGCGGCACGCAGGCTGCCGACGATATTGTCGGCGCTGGCCGGCTCCTTGTCGGCGATCATGCCGGTGACGTCGATCAGTGCGGTGTAATTGCCACTGCGGGTTGCGGCTTTTTCCATGTCCATCAGCGGCGAGAACAGCAACAGCGCGCCAAACAGGTACACAAAGGTCAGCAGCTTGAAGAAAATCCCCCAGCGTCGGGAGCGACGCTGTTCCTGCACACTGGCCAGCAGGGTCTTTTCCAATAGCTTCCAGCTTTTTTCGTCACCGTTCTCTGCGCTCGCCTTGGCGGGCGCTTTCCATTCGTCGGCCATACCTTCTACTCCAGCAAAAACGTATTAAGCCCGCTGACTCAGCCAGGCATGCAATTCTGAAAAGCGATCAATGGCCAGCCGCGGCTCGAACTGCTTCAGCGCATCGATCGATTGAGCACCGTAGCTGACCGCGACCGAATCCATACCGGCATTGCGCGCCATCTGCAAATCGAAGGATGAATCGCCAACCATCAACGCCTGCTCCGGACGAACCTCGCAATGGGCGAGGATCTGCTCGAGCATCAGCGGATGCGGCTTGCTGGCAGTTTCATCGGCGGCACGGGTGATATCGAAATACTCCGCCCAACCGTGCGCCTTCAGCACCCGATCCAACCCGCGCCGGGCCTTGCCCGTTGCGACCGCCAGGTGATAACCCTCGGCACGAAACGCCTCCATCGACTCGACCACACCTTCGAACAACGGCGAAGGCACAGCCTCCGAGGCGATGTAGTGATCGGCGTAGTGCTCGCGAAAGGCGATCAGCTCGGCATCGCTGATTTCCGGGTATAGCGTGCGGATGGCTTCCGGCAAACCCAGCCCAATGATGCCCTTGACGGCAAAATCATCGCGCAGCTGAAAACCGGATCGCTCGGACGCCACGTGCATCGCCTCGACAATCCGACCAATGGAATCGGCCAGCGTGCCATCCCAATCGAAAATCAGCAGCTTGTAATCAGATGGGTGCACTCAAGCGCTCCACGGTTTTGGCCCACATCTCATCGACCGGCGCCTGAAGCTTCAGTTCGCCACCATCGGGCAGTGGCACGGTCAGCATGTAGGCGTGGAGGAACAGGCGCTTGCCGCCCAGATCGCGGATTTCCTTACTGAAATCGTCATCGCCGTATTTGGTGTCGCCGGCAATGCAGTGCCCGGCGTGCAAGGTGTGCACACGAATCTGGTGAGTGCGGCCGGTGATCGGTTTGGCTTCGATCAAGGTGGCAAAGTCGCCAAAACGACGCAGGACCTTGAATACGGTCACAGACTCCTTACCCTCCTCCTCGTCGACCTCAACCATACGCTCGCCGGAGCGCAGATTGCTCTTGCCGAGCGACGCGCGAACCTGCTTGATCGAGGACGCCCAATTACCGCGAACCAGCGCCATGTAACGCTTATCGACGCCGTCACCGCGCAAGGCTGTGTGCAAGTGACGCAGCATGCTGCGCTTCTTGGCGATCATCAGCAGGCCGGAGGTGTCACGGTCGAGACGGTGAACCAGCTCCAACTCCTTGCAATCGGGACGCAACTGACGAAAGGCTTCGATGACGCCGTAATTCAAGCCGCTGCCGCCGTGAACAGCGATACCGCAAGGCTTGTTGATCACGATGAGCGCTTTGTCTTCAAAGACAATCGAGGCTTCCAGGCGCTGCAGCAGGCCTTGAGCCAATGGCACCGGCTCGTCCCGCTCAGGCACGCGAACCGGCGGGACGCGCACGATATCGCCCGCCTGCAGCTTGTATTCGGGCTTGATCCGGCCTTTGTTCACCCGCACTTCGCCTTTGCGCAAAATGCGATAAATCAAGGTCTTGGGCACGCCTTTGAGCCGAGCGAGAAGGAAATTATCAATACGTTGGCCGGCATATTCCGGCGAGACCTCAAGCAGTTGTACGCCTGGGGTCGAAGGGGCAGTAGTCGTCATGGCGCGGATGATAACAATTTTTTATGGAATTGAAGCACTTAATCATTGCTGCTATAGTCGCGAACGCCGCCAAAAGCGGCTGGACAGCGGACCAACGGTCAAAAACCGGCCCTGACCAACGCAATTCACCAGGATGCGAGGCCGTCCTACGGGGCTTTCGCTACGTAACGGTGGAGTTTGCAGGTGTAACGAGCGCAGGTGACATGAGGCCTGAATCAAGCCGCAAAGCAGAGTTTTTCACTCGCTTTACGAGCAAATATTCACGGCCAGTTCACAAAGTGCAGTCAGCTGCGAATGACCCCGAGCGAACGCTTCGGAAACAACGCCTAAATTAGCCATGATGCGTGACCTCCCCCTTTCGGAGCTCACGGTAAATGCCAACCCGCTGCGGATTCTGCGCGCGGCAGCACCCGAATTATCAGGGATACGTGTAGGGTGGAGATGCACAACCGCTGGACTGTGTAGCAATAGGCTTTATCAAGACGCTTCATCTCGTCCACAGCCGCCGGTTGATTCCTCCTCCTGACTGAGTGCTCAAGAGCCACAGCAAGCAGGACGCGTACGTCGCGATGAAGGCCCACATTGGCCGGACTTCGCTGGACACGGGAAATGGCCAACCACTCCCGACGCACCTGACACCGACCGTGAGAAGTCGTGTGTGCCGAACGCCGTTTCCGGCAGCCCGGAAACCGACGGTACTACATGAAAAGAATGCTGATTAACGCAACTCAACCCGAAGAGTTGCGTGTTGCACTGGTAGATGGCCAGCGCCTCTACGACCTGGACATCGAATCCGGTGCACGCGAGCAGAAGAAGGCCAACATTTATAAAGGCCGGATTACTCGCATCGAACCAAGCCTTGAGGCTGCCTTTGTCGATTTCGGCTCCGAGCGCCACGGCTTCCTGCCCCTCAAAGAAATCTCCCGCGAATACTTCAAGAAAGCCCCCGAAGGCCGCGTCAACATCAAGGACGTCCTGAGCGAAGGCCAGGAAGTCATCGTGCAGGTCGAGAAAGAAGAACGTGGCAACAAGGGCGCCGCCCTGACCACGTTCATCAGCCTGGCCGGTCGTTATCTGGTTCTGATGCCGAACAACCCGCGTGCCGGCGGCATCTCCCGTCGCATCGAAGGTGAAGAGCGCAACGAACTGCGTGAAGCCCTGAACGGTCTGGTTGCCCCGGCCGACATGGGTCTGATCGTGCGCACTGCCGGCCTGGGCCGCAGCAGCGAAGAAATGCAGTGGGACCTCGATTACCTGCTGCAACTCTGGACCGCCATCAAAGAAGCCTCGCTGGATCGCGCCGCGCCTTTCCTGATCTACCAGGAAAGCAACGTAATCATCCGCGCCATCCGCGATTACCTGCGCCAGGACATCGGCGAAGTGCTGATCGACAGCGTTGAAGCCCAGGACGAAGCCCTGACCTTCATTCGCCAGGTGATGCCGCAGTACGCCAGCAAGATCAAGCTGTACGAAGACAGCGTTCCGCTGTTCAACCGTTTCCAGATCGAAAGCCAGATCGAGACCGCTTTCCAGCGCGTGGTCGAACTGCCTTCCGGCGGTTCCATCGTTATCGACCCGACCGAAGCCCTGGTGTCCATCGACATCAACTCGGCGCGCGCCACCAAAGGCAGCGACATCGAAGAAACCGCTCTGCAGACCAACCTTGAAGCCGCCGAAGAAATCGCCCGTCAGTTGCGCTTGCGCGACATCGGCGGCCTGATCGTCATCGACTTCATCGACATGACCCCTGCCAAGAACCAGCGCGCCGTGGAAGAAAAAGTCCGCGAATGCCTGGAAGCCGACCGCGCTCGCGTGCAAGTCGGTCGCATCTCGCGCTTCGGCCTGCTGGAAATGTCCCGTCAGCGCCTGCGTCCATCCCTGGGCGAGAGCAGCGGCATCGTTTGCCCGCGTTGCAGCGGCACCGGGATCATCCGCGATGTTGAATCGCTGTCCCTGGCGATCCTGCGCCTGATCGAAGAAGAAGCCCTGAAAGACCGCACCGCCGAAGTTCGCGCACAAGTGCCGATCCCGGTCGCCGCGTTCCTGCTCAACGAAAAACGCAACTCGATCACCAAGATCGAACTGCGCACCCGTGCCCGCATCGTCATTCTGCCGAACGATCACCTCGAAACGCCGCACTTCGAAGTTCAGCGTCTGCGTGATGACAGCCCGGAAGCCGCCACCAACCAGTCCAGCTACGAAATCGCCGCTGCCGCTGCCGATGTGGAAGAAGTCCAGCCAGCCGCCGCGACCCGCACCCTGGTTCGCCAGGAAGCCGCGGTCAAGACTGCTCCGGCCCGCGCCAATGCTCCGGTTCCGACCGAAGTTGCCGCTCCGGCCCCTGCTCCGGTTGCCGCGCCAGAGCCAAGCCTGTTCAAAGGCCTGGTGAAGTCGCTGGTCAGTCTGTTCGCTACCAAGGAAGAGCCTGCCGCTCCGGTCGTGGTTGAAAAACCGGCTACCGAGCGTCCGGCCCGCAACGAAGAGCGTCGCAACGGTCGTCAGCAGAGCCGCAACCGTAACGGTCGCCGCGACGAAGAGCGCAAGCCGCGCGAAGAACGTGCACCGCGTGAAGAGCGCGCACCACGTGAACCACGCGAAGAGCGTCAGCCACGCGAAGCCCGCGAAGAAACCCCAGCCGTAGCTCGCGAAGAGCGCGCACCACGCGCTCCGCGTGAAGAACGTGCACCGCGTGCTCCGCGCGAAGACCGCAAGCCACGTGGCGAGCGCGAAGAGCGCGTACGTGAACTGCGTGAGCCACTGGATGCCGCTCCGGTCGCCGCCGCTGCCGCTGTTGCCACCACTGAAGAACGTCCGGCCCGCCAGCCACGTGAAGAACGCGCTCCACGCCCACCGCGTGAAGAACGTCAACCACGTGTCGAGCAAGCCGCTGCCGCCGTTGCCGAAGAAGAGCTGACAACCAACGAAGAGCAACTGCAGGACGATGGTCAGGACGGCGCCGAAGGCGATCGCCCACGCCGTCGCTCCCGTGGCCAACGCCGTCGCAGCAACCGTCGTGAGCGTCAGCGTGACGCCAACGGCAACGTGATCGAAGGTTCGGAGGAGTCCGAAGCCGGCGAAAACGCTGAAGAGCCGAGCACTGCCGATCTGGCCGCCGGCCTGGCTGTTACCGCAGCCGTTGCCAGCTCCGTGATCAGCGCTCCGGCTGAAGCACAAGCCAACGAGCAAGCCGAACGCGCCACTGCCGCCACCCTGGAAACTGCTCCGGTTGAAGCGCCAGTCGTTGAAGCGACCACGCCGGTAGAAGTGACCGCCTCGCCGGAAATCGAAGTAGTCCAAGCGCCAGAAGCTCAGCCAGCGGTTGAAGCGGCTGCTGAAGCTGTTGTTACCGAAGCGCCTGCCGAGGTTGCAGAACCGGTTGTTGAAACCGTGACTGAAGTTGTTCGTGAGGTTCGCGAAGAACAAACCGCGTTCAACTGGGTTGCCGAACCAGCCGTTGCTGAAACTCCAGCGCCAGTCGTTGAAGCGGAAGTCGCTGAAGCAATGGTTTCCGAGCCGGTTGTTGCCGCTGCCGAGCCTGCTCCAGTGGTTGAAGCACCGGTTGTCGCCGAAGTGGCGGCTCCAGTGGTCGAAGCCGTTCAGGTTAGCGCACTGACGCCAAGTGGCCGCGCGCCGAACGATCCACGTGAAGTGCGTCGTCGCAAGCGTGAAGAAGAGCGCCTGCAGAAGGAAGCCGAACTGGCTGCCGCTGCTGCTCCGGTTGCTGAAGCCGTTGTCGCTGAAGAACCAGCACCGGTTGTTGCTGAAGTAGTCGAGGCAGCACCTGCCCCGGTTGCCGAAGTCGCTGCCGAGCCAGCTGAATCGGTGATCCACGAAGCGCCACGCTCGGTGCAGGAAGCGGTAGAGAAACACGAACAAGCCGAAGAAAAAGAGCACGAGCCTAAACCACTCGTCTGATTCCATCGGTCAATAAAAAGCCCCGTCTGGTGATCCCAGGCGGGGCTTTTTTTTACACATAAAAATCAAAAGATCGCAGCCTTCGGCAGCTCCTGCATTTGGATCCCGGACATCCTGTAGGAGCTGCCGAAGGCAGCGATCTCTTTGCTATCACCCAAAGATCAACTTCTCCGGCACATCCACATCCCACAAAACCCCTGGATCATCCACCGTTACTTCAACCACCCGCCCCTGCGCAAACAACGGCTTGGCCCCCCGATCACCCGACAGCGCCCTCAACCCCGCAGCAAAACTGCGCCCAAAGCCCACCGGATGCCCATATTCCCCGTCTTGCACTGGAACACTGATGCTGTCATCAGCCACCTGCGCCAGAACCTGCTCAATGGTCGATGGCAGGATGAACGGCATATCCCCCAATACCATCAACCAGCCACCGAGTTGTGCAGACTCCGCGACGCCAGCGGCAATGCTATCGCCCATTCCGGTGGATTCGATCAGCACGATGTCACAATCATAGGCCTTGGCCATGCGAATCACCTGCGGACGATCAGCGGTGGTCACCAGCACACGCTTTTGCAGCGTGGCCGGCAGATTCACCAGCACGTGCTCGATCACCGAACGGACGGCACCATCGCGCCCCGTACAGTCCGCCAGCAACTTGTCCTTTTCATCGCCCGCCACCTGCCGAAACCGACTGCCCTGCCCCGCTGCCAGAATGATTGCTCCGATGGATTCGCTCATACGCGCTCCCGTACTTGCTTTTTCTGTTTCAATTCGACGCCATTCTTGATCGCGACAATTTCCGCCATCAGCGACAAGGCGATTTCCGCCGGACTGTGGCTGCCGATGTGCAAGCCGATCGGGCCGTGCAGCCGCTCGATAGCCTGTTGCGACAAGCCCAGCTGCGCCAGGTTTTCCCGACGCTTCTGGCTGTTGACCCGAGAGCCCAGCGCACCGACATAAAAAGCCTTGGAGTCTAGGGCGGTGAGCAACGCCATGTCGTCCAGGCGCGGATCGTGCGTCAGGGCGACAATCGCCGTGCGTTCGTCAGTCTGGATATTCAGCACCGCATCATCGGGCATGCCGGTGACAAATCGTCCGTGCTGTTCTTCCCAGCCGTAGACAAACTCGGTGCGTGGATCGCAGATCAGCACCTCAAAATCCAGCAACCGGGCCATTTCCGCGACGTACCGGGACAACTGGCCCGCACCGATCAGCAGCAGGCGCCAGCGCGGACCATAAATGGCCCGCAGCGTCTTGCCATCAAAGGTCAGCACATCCGATTTGTCGGCCGGCTGTAGAACCACTTCACCAGTCGCGATATCCAGCGAACGCGCGACGATTTGATGATCCTCGCAGCGCGACAGCAACTCGGCGACCCAATCCGCGTCGCCGACCCGCTCCTCAGTCAAGCGCAAGGTGCCACCGCAGGGCAGGCCGAAACGCGCGGCCTCTTCACGAGTGACGCCATAGGTAATCAACTGCACCGGCGGGCCATCGACCGGAATTCGGCCGTCATGCAACCGCGCAATCAGGTCATCTTCGACACAACCGCCCGACACCGAACCAATCACCACACCGTCTTCACGCAACGCCAACATCGCGCCAGGCGCCCGGGGCGCGGTGCCCCAGGTCTGGACCACGGTGTACAACACCATCCGCTGACCGGCGCGGCGCCATTCCAGCACGCTGCGCAGGACATTCAGATCGACGCTGTCCATCAGGCCTGCGCCTTCTGCCAGCCCTGGAGCTGATAGCGAATCGGCAGGTCGCGGATGCGTTTGCCGGTGGCGGCGAAGATCGCGTTGCACAACGCCGGGGCAATCGGCGGCACGCCCGGCTCGCCGACGCCGCCCAACGGCACGGTGCCCGGTGGCGTAACCAGATGCACGGCGACTTCCTTCGGCGCCAGCGACATGCGCGCCACTTCGTACATGTGGAAGTTGTCTTGCTGGACCTTGCCGTCCTTGAAGCTGATCTCGCCCAACACCGCGTTGCCCAGCCCCATGACGCAAGCGCCTTCGAACTGTGCGCGAATCCGCTCGGGGTTGATCTGCGGCCCGCAATCCACGGCGATGTCCGCCTTGTGCACGATCAACGTGCCGTCGTCTTTGACTTCTACCTCGATTACCGCCGCCACGTAGGTGACGAAGCTGTAATGCACCGCCAGGCCCAGGCCTCGACCCTTCGGCAACTCACGGCCCCAACCGGCGGCTTTGGCGGCGGTTTCCAACACAGTGCGCAGGCGCCCGGTGTCGATCGGATAGCGCTCGGGCGATTCGCCGTAGTTCCACTCTTCACTCAAGGTACGCGGATCGATCTGCCGATCCGGGCCGAGCAATTTGATCTGGTACTTGAGCGGGTCCTGCCCGGCCTTGTGCGCCAGCTCATCGATGAAGCTCTGGATCGCGAAGCCGTGGGGAATGTTCGACACCGAGCGATACCAGCCAACGCGGGTGTGCACCGTCGCTTCAGGGTTTTCCAGGCGAATGTTGGGAATCGCGTAGGCCATGTTGGTGAAGCCCATGCCCAACTCGAAAGCCGCCTCGTGATTCATGCCCGGCGCGAACAACGCGGTGATGCTCGGCGCCACCGTGCGGTGCAACCAACCGGACGGCAGGCCATCCTTGTTCAGGCTGGCCTTGAGGTATTCCGCCGACACGGTGTGGAAGTAGGAACAATGGATGTCGTCTTCACGGGTCCATTGCACCCGCACCGCTTTGCCAGGGAATTCCTTGGCGAGAATGGCCGCCTCGATGATGAAGTCAGGCTTGGACTTGCGACCGAAACCGCCGCCCAGCAGCGTCACGTTGAACGTGACGTTATCGAACGGCAGACCGAGGCGCTCACCGATTCTTGTGCGGGTGACCTGCGGCGCCTGGCTCGGCCCCCAGGCTTCGCACACGCCGTCCTTGTAGCGGGCGATGGCGACCATTGGTTCCATCGGCGACTGCGACAGGTGCGGCAGGTAGTAGGAGGCTTCCAGCGTACTGTCGGCGCCGCTCATGACTTCGTCGATGTTGCCGGTGTTGCGCACCACTTTGCCGGGCTTGAGGGACGCAGCCTCCAGTTCCTTGCGGTAGGCGATCGAGTCGTAGCTGGCATTGGCGCCGTCATCCCACTCGATTTTCAGTGCCTCACGGCCCTTGATCGCCGCCCAGGTATTGTTCGCCACCACGGCAATGCCGCCCAACGGCTGAAACTCCGAAGGCAACGGACGACTCTCGATCTGCACAACCTTGACCACGCCGGGGACTTTCATCGCCGCAATCGCATCGAAGGTTTTGACTTTGCCGCCGTAGACCGCAGGCCGGGCAATGGTGGCGAACAGCATGCCGTCGAAATGCACATCGGCACCGTACACCGCGCGCCCGTTGACGATGTCGTCACCGTCGATGGCCTTGGTGCCTTCCTTGCCGATGTAGCGGAATTCCGACGGTTGCTTGAGTTTCAGGCTGTCACGCGCCGGGACGGCCAAGGCACCGGCAGCAGCGGCCAGCGCGCCATATTCCAGTTCGCGACCGGTAGGTTTGTGGATGACTTTGTGCAATTGCGCATGGCATTCGCTGACCGGGACTTTCCACTGATTGGCAGCGGCCTGCTCCAGCATGGTCCGCGCGGCGGCACCGCAGCGGCGCATCGGCTCGTACCAGTGGCGCATGCTGCGCGAGCCGTCGGTGTCCTGGTTGCCGAAGCGCACTTCGTCACCGGGAGCCTGCTGCACCTTGACCCGTGCCCAATCGGCTTCCAGCTCATCGGCTACGACCATGGTCAGGCTGGTACGCACGCCCTGGCCCATTTCCGAACGGTTGCACATCACGGTCACCGTGCCGTCGGCCGCAATGCTGACGTACACCTTGGGATCATCCACCCAGCCATGGGGCATTCCGTCGGCGCCGAACTTCTTCTCTTCTTCGGCAAACGCGTCCTGCCAGCCCCAGCTCGCGGCAACCACCAGGGCACCGGCAGCGCCCACACCTTTGAGGAAACCACGGCGACTGAGGTTGCTCAGGGCGAAATCATTCGGTAACTGGCTCATGCCTTGGCCTCCTTCAGATGAGTGGATGCCTGGCGGATGGCGGTCTTGATGCGGTTGTAAGTGCCGCAACGACAGATGTTGCCGACCATCGCCTCTTCGATCTGCTCATCGCTCGGGTTCGGATTGGTCTTGAGCAGCGCAGTGGCGGACATGATTTGCCCACCCTGGCAGAAACCGCATTGGGCCACGGCCGTGTCGAGCCAGGCTTGCTGCACGACTTTACCGACCGGGTCGGCATGGACGTTTTCGATGGTGGTGACGTTCTGCCCGACTACCGAGCCGATCGGCGTGATGCAGCTGCGTGCCGGAGCGCCTTCGATATGAATGGTGCACGCACCGCACAGGCCCATGCCGCAGCCGAACTTGGTGCCGTTATAGCCGGCCACATCGCGGATCGCCCAGAGCAGCGGCATGTCCTCGGTGACGTCGAGTTGATGGTCTTGACCGTTGAGTTTCAGGGTAATCATGGGCACGCCCGCATAGTTCTTGAGTTATGGGGTCGAGCAATCTGCCATTGGATCTTGGTTCGGTACGCAGATCGACTCAGGCTATTGGGCTCTCTTGTGCTGACGGGAGCGTCTGCACCGGGCCTTTGATGGAGAAAATGCATTGCATCGTTAGCTCGCTAAGTTAACGCAGCATTAACAAAAAAGCCCTGCACTTTTCATCAGTGCAGGGCTTTGGATTGAACCATTAAAGCGTAGTCTCAATAACGGTTCGGCTCCATCTCCAGCTCGACATGGAAACGTTCTGAAATGTCTTTCTGAATACGCTGCGCCAGGTCGAGCAACTGCAGGCCGGTGGCGCTGCCGTAGTTGACCAGCACCAGTGCCTGCAACTTGTGCACGCCCGCGTCGGCATCACGGAAACCTTTCCACCCTGCCCGCTCAATCAGCCATCCGGCGGCGATTTTCATCTGCCCGTCGGGTTGCGCGTAGGCCACCAGATCGGGGTATTCGCCCTTGAGCTGCGCGACCAACGCCGCTGGCACCAACGGGTTCTTGAAGAAGCTGCCGGCATTACCGAGCACCGCCGGGTCCGGGAGCTTTTCGTTGCGGATGCTGCAAATCGCCTGGCTGACATCGGTGGCGGTCGGATGCTCGATGCCTTGCTCGGTCAGGCGCTGGCGAACAGGGCCGTATTCCAGGTGCAGATGCGCAGCACGGTCGAGTGCGAAGCGTACTCGCAGGATCAGCCAGCGCCCCGGCTCCTGTTTGAACAGGCTGTCGCGGTAGGCAAAGTTGCACTCTTCCAGGTTGAAGTCGCGCAGTTCGCCGCTGTGCCGATCAAGCGCCGTCAGACCGGCGAACACGTCCTTGATCTCAACCCCGTAGGCGCCGATGTTCTGCATCGGTGCAGCACCGACGGTGCCGGGAATCAGGCTGAGGTTTTCCAGACCCGACAAACCCTGCGCCAACGTGTGCTGCACGAACGGATGCCAAGGTTCGCCAGCCTCGGCTTCGATCACCACTTTGCTGCCGTCATCGCTCAGCACGCGAATCCCGCGTGTGGCCATGCGCAACACCAGCGACTCGATATCCGCCGTCAGCAGCAAATTGCTACCGCCGCCGATCACCAGCACCGGTACATGATGCTCAAGCCCATAGGCCAAGGCTTCTCGCACATCGGCGTCGCTATGGGCTTCGGCGAACAAACGAGCCTGAACATCCACACCAAAACTGTTGAACGGCTTGAGTGAAACCTGCGACCGAACCTGCAAACTCATAACCGTCCCTTCAATTCGACCACCAGCAGATCACTGGCGCGCTCGATCAAATCCAGCACCTGCTCGAAGCCCTGGTCGCCGTCGTAATACGGGTCCGGGACTTCGTCGATTTCCGACTCATAACGACGCAGGAACAAATCCAGCTCGGCCTTGCCCTTGGCCGGTTGCAGAGCCTTGAGGTTGCGCAGGTTGCTGTTGTCCATCGCCAGGATCAGGTCGTAGGTGGCGAAATCGGCGCGGGTCACTTGCTGGGCACGTTGCGTGGACAAGTCGTAGCCGCGCAGCTTCGCCGCAGCCTGACTGCGCTTGTCCGGCGCTTTGCCGACATGCCAGTCACCAGTGCCGGCGGAGGCGACTTCGACCAGATCGGCCAGCCCCGCCTCACGCAGTTTGTGGCGCAACACGCCTTCAGCCGTGGGTGAACGGCAGATGTTGCCCAGGCAGACAAACAGAACCCGCATCAGGCCTCCAGCAGGCGACGAACGCGCTCAAGGTCTTCAACGGTATCGACACCGGCCGGCGGCGCGATCAGCGCGTCGGCGACGTGAATCCGCACGCCGTGCCACAAGGCACGCAACTGCTCCAGGCACTCGGTGTTTTCCAGCCAGCACGGGCCCCAGCTGACGAAGTCATGCAGGAAACCGGCGCGATAGGCGTAGATGCCGATGTGGCGGCGATAGGGCACGCCTTCCGGCAATTGCTCTCGGTTCACCGCGAACGCATCCCGCGCCCACGGCAAGGTCGAGCGACTGAAGGTCAGCGCCAGGCCATTGAGGTCGCTGACCACCTTGACCACGTTGGGATTGAACAGGGTTTCCACGTCTTCGATCGGCTCGGCCAAGGTGGCCATGCGCGCTTCGGTATGGACGGCCAGGTTGGCAGCGACCTGATCGATCACGCTCGCCGGGATCAACGGTTCGTCACCCTGGACATTGACCACGATGGCATCGGGCGCCAGGCCCAGTTTCGTCGCGACTTCCGCCAACCGATCGGTGCCGGAATTGTGATCTTCACGGGTCAGCACCACTTCGGCGCCAAACCCTTTGCAAGCTTCGACGATGCGCGCATCGTCAGTGGCGACCACGACACGCTGGGCGCTGCTTTTGCTCGCCTGTTCCCAGACGTGCTGGATCATTGGCTTGCCGGCGATCAACAGCAGCGGCTTGCCCGGCAAACGGGTGGAGGCGTAACGCGACGGAATGACAACGGTAAAGGCTGTGGTCATTTATCCAGACGCTCGTCGGTGGTCAGGGTGCGGGCTTCGGTTTCGAGCATCACCGGGATGCCATCGCGAATCGGGTACGCCAGACCTGCGCCCTTGCTGATCAGCTCGGTCTTGTCGGCACTGAGCTTGAGCGGGCCTTTGCAGACCGGGCAAGCGAGGATATCGAGCAGTTTGGTGTCCATGAGCATTCCCTGGATAAAAACGGTTTTAAGGCAACAGACGAGCCGGCAACAGGCGCATCAACTGTGTGTCGAACCAGGCCACGAAGGCCGGCGACGGCACAGCATCGACCGCCAGGTACCACCAGTCGGCGGCGGCGAAGGCACGGCACTTCACCGCGTCCTTTTCGGTCATCACCAACGGCAATGACGGGGTGAAATTCAACGCCTGCACGCTGTATTCGGCGTGATCGGCGAACGCATGCGGGACTGGTTGCCAGTGTAGCGTTTCGAGGGTCTTGAAGAAACGCTGCGGGTTGCCGATCCCGGCCACGGCGTGCAGCGCCTGGCCTGCTGGAAAATGATCGAGGGGACGTCGTTCGCCGCTTTGCAGGTTGACCAGCGCAGTGGGTTGCAACTGGAAGGCGAAACCATCATCGCGATCAGCCGAAGCGCCGTTGTAGAGCACCGCGTCGACACTTTGCAGACGCTCGACCGGCTCGCGCAACGGCCCGGCCGGCAGGCAACGGCGGTTGCCAAGGCCACGGGCGGCGTCGATCAGCACCAACTCCAGATCCCGGGCCAGCCGGTAATGCTGCATGCCGTCATCGGACAGGATCAGATCCAGCGGCTCGCTGGCCAGCAAGGCTTTGACGGCGCTGCTGCGATCAGGGTCGATCATCAGCGGTACGCCGGTGCGTTGAACGATCAGCAACGGTTCGTCGCCGGCAATCTCCGCGCTTTGATCCGCCTCGACCCGCCATGGCAATTGCGGCGGCTTGGCACCGTAACCTCGGCTGACCACGCCAACCCGCAAGCCGCTGCGCTGGCAGTGCTGGATCATCCACAGGATCAGCGGCGTCTTGCCGGTGCCGCCAACCGTGATATTGCCGACGACGATCAGCGGCACCGGCGGCTGGTAGATTTCACCCTCGCCCGCCAGAAAGCGTTTGCGCTTGTTGTTGACCACGCGCCGGTACAGCCACTCCAGCGGCTGCAACAGCTTCAGGGCCGGATGACCGGCGTACCACGCGGCGAGCAGACGATCGGACATGGCCATCAGGGCGCGGTCGGCGCCGCCTCGACTGTGGTCATGCGCAATTGGCTGAAGCCAAGCTTGCCGGCGGCGTCCATCGCAGTGATAACCGACTGATGTTGGGATTTACCGTCGGCGCTGATGGACAGCGGCAGACTGGTATCGCCATTGGATTCTTTCTGCAGCGCTTCAATCAATGTGGCCAGGTCGCTTTTCGGCAAAACATGGTTGTTCACCGAGAACACGCCATCGGCGCTGATGGCGATATCGAGCTGCCGGGTCTGGTCATCGGCCGAAGCGCCGCTGACCGCTTCCGGCAGCTCGACACGCAACTGGGTTTCACGGGTGAAGGTCGTGGTCACGACGAAAAACAGCAGCAGGATAAACACCACGTCGATCAGCGACGCGAGGTTGATGTCCACCGTTTCCCGTGGTTTGCGGCGGAATTTCACGCTTTGCCCTCGGTCAGGTCAACGTCGCGGTCGCCCTGCACTACCTCGACGAGTTTGATCGCTTCCTGCTCCATCCCGACTACCAACTCATCGATCCGGCGTTGCAGGAATCGATGGAAGAATACCGCCGGGATACCGACCATCAAACCGGCAGCCGTAGTGATCAGGGCCTTGGAAATACCACCGGCCAGCACCGAAGCGTTGGTGGTCATGCCACTGCCGGTGAATGCGCTGAAAATATCGATCATGCCCAACACCGTACCGAGCAGGCCCAGTAACGGCGCCATGGCGGCAATGGTGCCGAGGGCATTGATGTAACGCTCAAGATCGTGGATGACCCGCGCCGCAGCCTCTTCGATGCACTCTTTCATGATCTCGCGACCATGCTTGGAGTTGGCAAGGCCGGCGGCGAGGATTTCACCCAGAGGCGAGTTGGCGCGCAGTTCCTTGAGCCGGTCTTTGTTGAGCTTCTTGTCTTTGATCCAGACCCAGACCTGCCCGAGCAGGTGCTCCGGGGTCACGCGGCTGACTCGCAGGGTCCACAGACGCTCGGCAACGATTGCCATGGCCGCGATGGAACTCAGAATGATCGGCAGCATCATCCAGCCGCCGGATTTGGCCAATTCCCACACAGTGTCAGTCCCCTCGAAAAAGTGCGCCACTCTAACATAGGGGGTGGGCGCACCGAAGACCGCGATGTCACATCCGGTCGGGCTTTGATTACGCTCGGTTAACGCTACAAGGGTGACGGATCGCGCCAGAACCGCTGTTCCTGACGCATCGAGCGCGGTGATTCGAAACGTCCGAGTTGCAGATGAATGGCACCCTGTTCGGCACTGTCATAGATTGCCATTGCGCGTTTTCGATAGCGCGCCATGACCGTCGGATGAGGATGACCGAACGAATTGCCCTGACCACGGGAGATCAGCACCGCTTTGGGCTGCAAGCCGTTGAGCAGCGCCATCGAAGATGAACTGCGACTGCCGTGGTGCGGCGCCTGCAACCAGTCGGTCGGCCCGGCCAATGGGCTTTCGAGCAGTGCGCGCTCGGCGTTGGTGTCGATGTCGCCGGTCAGCAACAATCGCTCACCGTTGGCTTCAATCTGCAAAACGCAGGACTTCTGATTGCTGTCACTGGCTGATGACCATTGCCAGAGCCGGAACTGAACACCGTCCCAGGTCCATTGCCGGTCGGTTTCACAGGCTTGGGCTCGCAACTCGGCAGGCAGCGCCTCTGGGTCGCCACTGATCACACGCTTGACCGGCAGCCCGTTGGCAACCGCGCGGGCGCCACCAGCATGATCGGCGTCGGCGTGGCTGATCAGCATCAGATCGAGTTCTTTCACCCCCAGTTTGCGTAAAGACGGCAATACCACTCGCTCTCCCAGGTCGAAATCGCCGAAACGCGGGCCGGTGTCATACAGCAGCGTGTGATACCGGGTTCGCACCAGTATCGCCAGGCCCTGGCCGACATCCAGTTGCCAGACATCGGCGATGTCTTCCGGTAACTCGGGGCGCGGCGGAAAAATCAGTAACAACAGCATCGGCCATCCCAACGCACGCATTGGCACGCCTCGGGGTAGAAGCAACAGAAAGGCCCCCAACGCGCCCAGGCACCAGACCCAAAACGGAATCGCCATGGGTACCCACGCAGGAATCTGACCCGCGACCAACGCCAGTCCCTTGAACAATCCATCGATCAAACCACCCGCCAGCCACAGCAAGCCTTCGCCCACGTAAGGCACCGGCAACAATACGGTGCCGAGCAATGCGGGAGGCAGCACCACCAGACTGATCCAGGGAACCGCCAGCAAGTTGACCAACGGCCCACTCACGCTGATCGGCAATCCCAGCACCAGCAATAACGGGCCCAATCCCAATGCGATCAACCATTGCGCGCGGGTCCAGGTTTGCCACCAACGCCAAGGGCCCAACCGGCCGCCAAAGGTGAAAATCAGCACCGCCACCGCCGCGAAGGACAACCAGAACCCCGGCTGAAGACTCGCCAGCGGATCAAGCAACAAAACGCCATTGAGCGCCAGCAAAAGCGGCCACCAGGCGCCGAGGTGGCGAAAACGCAGGCGCCACAACAGCACCAGTCCGATCATCAAACAGGCCCGTCGTACCGGCACCTCAAAACCGGCCAGCAATCCGTAACCGAGAGCGGCCGCAAATGCCAGGCCACAGGCCCAGGGCAGCCATGGCAGACGGCTGGGCCACAGGCCATAACGGGCAAGACCGGCGATCAACAGATACACCACGCCTGCCAGCAAACCGATGTGCTGTCCGGAAATCACCAACAGGTGCACGGTGCCGGTGTCCTGCAACACCTGCCAGTCTTCGCGGCTCAGCCCGGCGCCATCGCCCAGCACCAAAGCCGCCAGCGCACCGGTTCGTCCCTGGGCGTCCACCGCATGCAGTCTTTGGCGGATGCCGTCGCGCCAGGCCCATCGCGCTTGCGCCAGTCGCTCACCGTCCTTGACCGTACCGGTCGCACCGATGCGTTGCGCCAGCAGCCAGGCGTCGTAATCGAAAGCGTGCGGATTGAGCAACCCGGCAGGACGCTTCAGCTTGACCGCCAGTCGCCAGCGCTCGCCACTGTTCACCGGCGGGCCGTCATACCAGGCCACGCGCATGAGTTGCGGCACTTTTGCATGTCGCGACCGGGCGTCTGCCAACTCGAAGCGTACGACGCCTTCGCTGTTCTGGGGCAACCCCACCACCCGCCCTTCGACCCAGCGGGTTTCGCCATCGAGGCTCGGCGACAGTCGATCGTCCAGCGCCCACTGCGCCTGCGCGCAAGCCCAACTCAAACCGAACAGGAAGAACGCCACGGGGTACGTCCTGAACGGCAGTAACATCAAACCGACCACCGGTATCAACAACCACAACCCGACCGGCGGCAGTGCCGGTAAAAAACGCAGGGCCAGCAATCCCAGCGCCAGCGCCATCATCCCTGTGCGCATACGCCCGTCCTTGAGAGTCCCGACTTAAGGCATAGCTGTCCGGCCGCACGGTCGTGGTTATCAATTGTCACAAAGTCTGAATGGGCGCTTCATAGAATCCAGACATACTTGCCGCCTTGACCGACCGAGAAGCCTTATGCCCCGGCGATTATTCAAACGTTACATGCCAGACCCGACCAGCATCAGGGAACACAAATCCTTACGCTTTCTCGGAACGCTGCTGCATGACCCGAACCTCTGGCACCTCAACCGCCATTCCGTCGCCCGGGCGATGGCGGTCGGTTTGTTTGCGGCGTTCCTGCCGATTCCGTTGCAGATGCTGCTGGCTGCCATCCTCGCCATCGTGGTGCGCGGGAACATGCCGATTGCGGTGAGCCTGGTCTGGCTGACCAATCCGATCACCATGCCTGCGGTGTTCTTTTGCACCTACCAGACGGGAGCCTGGCTGATGGACGTGCCTGCACGGCATCTGCCCGATGAGTTGACCTGGGAATGGATCAGCGGTGAGCTCTCGACCTTGTGGCAGCCGTTTTTGCTGGGGTCGGTGGTGACGGGGTTGGTGTTGGGGGCTTTGGCTTATTGTCTGGTGATGGTGTATTGGCGGTGGTGGGTGGCGCGGCAGTGGCGGCGGCGGAAGCAGAGTCGGATGTGATTGGGTTTGATCGTGTGCATATCCGTTTCTTCGGTAACGGCTGCTTATGGTTCCGCCCTTACGGCGGGTCACTTTCGAAAAGCGCGAAAGTAACCAAAGCGCTTTGCCCCTGACGTTCGGTGCCTCGCTGTGGCTCGGCATGCCCTCGCTCCGGTCCTGCTCCGTGGGCCCGCCGCCATCGGCCATCCATGGCCGGGGGCGGCTAACCCGGCATCCTTGCCGGGTTGCCCACTGCGCAGAACCTCCACTCGGCCTCTCGATGGGGC
>NZ_JBSVXD010000050.1:0-33267 GCF_054070755.1 Pseudomonas sp. SDO5591_S426
ATAATCCCGTGTAGGAGCTGCCGCAGGCTGCGATCTTTTGATCTTGTCTTTTAACGGATCGGAAAGCTGTTGAAGTCGACGGCATTCGCCAGTTGGCAGTCGATCAGGTCGATGAAGCCTTGCACCTGCGGACTGTTGAAATGCGACTGCATCGCCGATTCCGATTGCCAGTGGGCGCTGACGGTCCAGCGATTACTGTCCTCAGGGCAGCGGTCGACCATATAGGAGTCACAGCCCGGTAGTTCTCGCAGGGTGTCGACAATCTTTTGCAGTTGCTTACCCAGTTCTTCCGAGCGGCCGGCGACGGCCTGCACCTTTACGGTATTGATCACTTTGTAGGACATTGCTAACACTCCTGAATCAGGCCGGACGAATCCTGCTCATTGAGAGATAACGCCTTTGCAGGATAGGCCTGCACCCCCGGACCACCAATAGCCAATCGCCGGATAAAGACGCAGTCCAATTACGCAAGCTGTTGCAAAATATCTCTCAAACGGTCCAGCGCGGTGTCGATGTCCAGGGTTTCGATGGCGCCAAACCCCAGGAAAAACCCGGCTTGCGGCGGTTGCTGGTAGAAAAAGCTGTCGATCGCATAGAGCCCGACTTCCACCTTTTTCGCCAGTTCGATCACCAGCGCAACGTCGATCGGTACTTTGCACAACACCACCATGTGGAAACCGGCCGTGGTCGGCACCGCCTCAAGCCATGGCGAGAGATCGCCGGCCATGCGTGCCAGTATCCGGTCACGCCGGCCCGCATAGATCGTATGGCAGCGGCGAATGTGCTTGAGCAGGCAGCCTTCAGCGATGAACTTGGCCAGCGCCCACTGGGGCAGGGTGGAGGTGTGCAGGTCGGTGAGCTGCTTTGCGCGCACCACCGCTTCGAGGATTGCCGGCTGCAGGATCGCGTAACCCAGGCGCAACTCCGGCAGCAGGGTTTTCGAGAAAGTGCCGACGTAGGCAACGATGCCGCGCTCATCCATGCTTTGCAGCGAGTCCGTGGGGCGGCCTTCGTAGCGGAATTCGCTGTCGTAGTCGTCCTCGATGATGATTGCGCCCAGTTCATGGGCCTTGGCCAGCAGCGCCACTCGGCGTGCCTGGCTCATCGGCATGCCCAGAGGGAACTGGTGTGAAGGCGTGACGTAGATCAGTCGTGTGCCGAGGGGAATCTTGTCCACCTGGATACCTTCGGCATCCACTGGTACGCCAATCACCGTGGCGCCGTGGGTGCCAAACAATAGGCGCGCCGGCGGATAGCCGGGGTCTTCCATGGCGACGATGCTGCCGGGGCGGGTCAGTACGCGGGAGATCAGGTCCAGCGCCTGCTGGGCGCCGTTGCACACCACCACGTCTTCATCCTGGCAATTGACCCCACGGGAAAACGCAATATGCCGCGCGATGGCATTGCGCAGCGCCGGCAGGCCTTCGGGCAGGCTGTAGAAGCCTTTGGATGCAGCGATCTGGCGCAAGGCGTGGGACGTACAGCGCCGCCAGTCGTCCTGGGGAAACTGGCCCTTGCTGGTGGCGCCGCCAATGAAGTCATAACGCAGCGAGCCTTCCAGCGTCGGGTGGCGCAAAAACACCGGCAGGTTGCGCCAGGACTCGATCACCTCGAAACCGGCCAACTCCGAATGGCTTTGCTTGCGCTCGATTTTCGAGGCGCGGGCATTGACGTAAGTGCCCTTGCCGATCACCCCGGTGAGGTAATTTTCGTAGGTCAGCTGCGCGTAGGTATCGGAAATGGTCTTGCGCGAAATGCCCAGTTGCTCGGCGAGCAAGCGGCTCGGTGGAAGCTGCGTCCCTGCTGCCAGACGACCCGATTCGATGGCGCTGCGCAGTTGGTTGTACAACTGGCCCGCCAGATCCTTGCGGCCGTTAATGACAACATGTAGTTCCATACCGGCGTAGCTCCGATGCAATTGGGGCGCGTGTGCGTCGCGCCAGATTACCCGCAACCAGTCGTTGTCAGAAGTTGAGTAGCAGAAAAACCGTCAATTGGTCTGCTCTCGGGTGGTACAGGTTTTTTTCGCAGAATTGGATCTGTATCACGGGCGTATCAATGGTTACCTTGAACGACACATCACCGCTGCATGAGGTCATTCCATGAACCCCCGACTGGATTACTACAGCGCTTCGCCCAAAGCGATGAAAGCGATGATTGCCATGGAAGCGCTGACCAGCAGCTTGAGCATCGAGGCACCGCTGCTGCATTTGATCAAAATCCGCGCGTCACAGCTCAACGGTTGTGCGTTCTGTACCGACATGCACTCGGTGGATGCCCGGCGTCTCGGCGAGACCGACCGACGCCTGTATTCCATCGTGGTCTGGCGCGACAGCAACTTCTTCAACCCCCGCGAGCGCGCAGCCCTGGCCTGGACCGAGGCGGTGACGCTGCTGTCGCAAAATAATGTGCCGGACGATGTCTATGAGCAGGCCCGGACGCAATTCAACGAAGCCGAACTTGTGGACCTGACCATTGCAGTCACCACCATCAATAGCTGGAATCGGCTGGCCGTGAGTTTTCGGCAAACGCCGAGTACCTGAAGCCTCTGTAGGAGCTGCCGAAGGCTGCGATCTTTTGATCTGGCTTTTATCAAATCAAAAGATCGCAGCCTCGTTTCACTCGACAGCTCCTACAGGAACCTTCAGGGCGCCGGAGCGGGGCGCTGCGGTTTCACCGAGCTGCCGAAGGTATTGCCCATGCGCGTGCTGGTGGCTGCCGGAGTCGCCAAACCCACCTGGTTTGGCGGGCGTTTGTTGACCGGCACATTCATCGCTTCCAGATTCTTTTGCGCGGCAGCGGCCCCCTCGGGGTTATTGCCCATCTGCTGGCTCAGGCAGTCGTAGTCCGGCGCCTTGTACCCGGCAACCGACACCTCTACGCAACCCGACGGCTCCACTGCGTGCGCCAGTGACAAAGCGCTCATCAGCAATACGCCCGATGCGATCCTCGATAACGTACTCATTCAAGACCTCCTGTCCAGCCCGAACGGGCCATGGATGGGCTTGAGTCTAATCCATAGCGATTTGATATCTCGTGATCGTTTTTTTGCACGGCCCGTCACACCAGAGTCATAAACAGTCATCAGGATGACGGTTTTCAGGGACAGGTCAGCCGTGCAGCGAGGCAGAGTCAAGGATGCGCGCCAGAGATCGTCGACTCCTGTTCGTCAGGGTTGCCTGGCGTTGCTGCTTTGGCTGATCACATCGGTGGTCAACGCCGGGCCGCTCGATACGGCTGCGCCTCAAATACTGGATATTCCCGCACAGGAACTGGCCGGCGCACTTGAGCAGTTCAGTCGTTCGACCGGCATGGCCGTATTGGTGGATCGCCAACTGACCCGTGGCAGACGCTCACTCGCCGTCAAGGGCAGCATGAGCGCCAGCGATGCCTTGAGCCTGATGCTCAGCGGCAGTGGGCTGATGGCCCGATATGCCAGGGCGGATGCCTTTACCTTGCAGAAAGCAACGGTTGCGCCGGTGCCAGCCGTTTCGGGGCCGACGGCACAGGGTTCAACGCTTGCCGGCAGTAGTTATGCGACATCGATTCAAGCGGCGATCGAACGCAGCCTGTGCCGCTCGCCATCGGTCCGGCCTGGCAGTTTTCGCGCCTTGGTCCAGTTGTGGATCGGCCGCGACGGTGTGGTTCAGCACAGCCGGCTGGTCAGTTCCACGGGAGATGTTCAGCGCGACGCTGCGCTGGTGGAAAGTTTACGCAACCTGAACATCGAACGGCCGGCGCCAAGCTCTCTGAGCCAGCCAGTCACGCTGCTTTTGCTACCGGAGTCGTCAGGAAAACGCATGGAATGCCCACAGTGGAAAGGAGTTTCCGGGGGATGAAAGACACCGGGGAAAAATCGATGGTCAGGCTGTTCCTGACGTCCTATGAAGACTTCAAGGTGCGCTTGCGTCGTCGTCTGGGATCCGAGGATCTGGCCAATGATGTGTTGCATGAAACCTACCTGCGGGTCGACCGCATGGAAGACGTGCCGGACATCGCCCAGCCCAATGCCTATCTGTATCGCATGGCGCTGAACATCGCCGCCGACCGTCGTCAGTCGGACGCCCGCTTGTTGACAGGGAGTGAAGTGGAAGAGCTGTTGCAGGTATCCGATGAGGCACTCGATCCAGCCCGTGTAGTAGGCGGGCAGAAAGAAATCCAGTTGTTGCTAAAAGCTCTGTACGAATTGCCCGCGCGTCGACGCAAAATCTTTATCGCCGCACGCCTGGAAGAGGCGCCGCACCTGGAAATCTCGCAACGTTTCGGCATTTCGACTCGGATGGTCGAGAAGGAAATCAAAGCCGCTTTGGGCCATTGCGCAGGACGGTTGGAAAGAAAAGTCATTCAGCGGTTCGGTCCCGGCGCGGGAAAACCGTCTTGATAGTAGAGTCCCGAATAATCCGTGAGTACCCCCGCGCTTTGAACATCTTTCGAATTTCGCCACCTGAGGCCGAGCCTCAGGACCGGCTCACCCGCGAAGCCCAGGGTTGGTTGGTCCTGTTGACCTCCGGCCGGGCGACCGCTGCCGATGCCCGTGCCTTGCGCGAGTGGTGTGCGCAAAGCCCTGAACATGCCCAAGCGTTTGAGCAGACCAAGGTGTTGTGGCAGCAGTTGCGCCCGGCGGTCGAACAAATGCAGGCACCGCGGCATCTGGGGCGGCGGGCGTTTCTTGGTGGAGCCATCGCGGCGTCCGTGGCGTTCTTCCTCATTCGCGGGACAGTGCCGGGCGGATTTTCCGGGCTGGGCGCGGACTACATCACCGAAGTCGGCGAGCAGCGTCGGTTTGATCTGGCCGATGGTGTGAGCCTGGAACTCAATACACAGACGCGTATCAATCGCCAGCAAAGCGCCGATGGCAGTCAGGCCCTCGAATTGCTCAGCGGTGAAGTCGAAGTCCTGGCACACGCCAATACACCCCTCAAAGTACAGGCTGGAGGCGGTTGGCTGAGCGCCAGTCAAGCCCGGTTCAATCTGCGCAATCTCAATCAGAGTGTATGTGTCACTTGCCTGGAAGGGGCGCTGCAAGTGGACGCGCTGGGCCACAGCATTCGTCTGGAATCCGGCCAGCAACTGACCTATGACGTCCGTCAGGTCGGCACGCCGCAAACAATCGATACGTCGACGGTCATTGCCTGGCGTCAGCAAGTATTGGTGTTCAACGACGCCACGCTGGCGTCGGTGATCGATGAGATCAACCGCTACCGTCCGGGCATGCTGTTGTTGCTCAACAGCGAGCTGGGCAAGCGCAAGGTACAGGCGCGATTCAGCCTGGATCAATTGGCGGGGGTGGCGTTGTTGATTCGCGATGCGTATGGGGCCAAGTGCACTGAGTTGCCGGGTGGAGTGGTGGTGCTTAGCTGATGCCTGGCTTTGGTAGTGGGTTGAATGTTCTGGCGCTATCGCGAGCAGGCTCGCTCCTACAGGGGAACGCATTTCAAAAGTAGGAGCGAGCCTGCTCGCTATTAACGATGACGCGGTGAATTTGGATGGCAGCCCTTTGAGGCTGCCATTTTTTTTGCGGCTACTCCCCAATCATGAAGTTTGTGTGACATCCGTTCGGTCCTGCGCCTCGCCAACCGCCTATGACGTAACAGCAGGTTCTACTCGGCCTGCGGCCTCTTGCGCCAATTGAAAAGGACCTAGTAGTGATGCTCGTTCGCCAAGCCCGTCGCAATACCCATTCCTTGTCTATACGCCGTGACGCTGCGCGTTCGGTGGACCCGGCGCAGTGGTTGCTCAAGCCGGTGGCGCAGGCGATTGCGCTGTGCCTGGTGGCCGGCAGTGCCGAGGCGGCAACGGCGTTCAGTTCCAGCTGGTTCGCCGCCAAGGGCGCAGCGCAACAGGCCGCGGCGGCGCGGCCGGGTGGCGGATTGCCGGGCATGACGCCGCCATTGGCGCAACAGCAACGGGCCAGGCAACAGTTGCAACGTTCGGTGCAGACGCTCAACAACACCGTGGCCGCCATCGCCGCGCAACAGGCTGCGCAGGCCGCCGGACGGGCAGCGGCGTTCGCCACCGTACAGTTCGTGCCGGACGGCCTGGGCGAGGGCGGCTTGAAAGTCGATACCGGCCTGACCCAGGGCTGGCAGAACGCCAAGGGGCCGCAGCAGACCCAGGCCGATGGCAAGACCACGGTGAAGATCGAGCAGACCGCCGACAAGGCCATTCTCAACTGGGAAACCTTCAACGTCGGGCGCAATACCACCGTCGAGTTCGCCCAGCAGTCGAACTGGGCGGTGCTCAACCGCGTTAACGACCCAAGCGCACGGCCGAGCCAGATCCAGGGCCAGATCAAGGGCGATGGCACGGTGATGCTGATCAACCGTAACGGCATCGTGTTCAGCGGCACCAGCCAGGTCAACGTGCGCAACCTGGTGGCGGCCGCCGCAAACATCACTGATGCCCAGTTCCGCGATCGCGGCCTGTACTACGACAGCACCGGCAGCCAACCGACCTTTACCGATGCCGCCGGCAAAGTGCTGGTGGAGCGCGGGGCGCGGATTGAAACCCACAAGCCGACGCTGTCCACCGACTCGGGTGGCTATGCGTTGCTGCTCGGCAATGAAGTGGAGAACGCCGGCACCATCAGCACCGCCAAAGGCCAGACCGTGCTCGGTGCCGGTGACCGCTTTTACATTCGCAAAGGCTCGGGCACCGAAGGCAATGGCTTTTCCACCACGTTTGGCAGCGAAGTCGTTCCGGGCTTCAAGGCCGGTGGTTCGGGCAAGGTCAGCAACACCGGCCTGATCCAGGCCTCGACCGGCGACATCACCATGACCGGTCACGAAATCGCGCAAAACGGCGTGTTGCTGGCGAGTACCTCGGTGAATACCCGTGGCACGATTCATCTGCTCAACCCGGCGACCGACACCAGCGGCAGCGTGACCCTCGGCCAAGGGAGTGTCAGCGCAATCATGCTCGACAGCAGCGACCTCACTGCCTTGGATAGTCAGCACGATGCGGCATTGACCGGGGTGACGCTCAACAACCGTATTCGCAGTGACCAGTCGCGCATCGACATCGGCAGCGGCGGCACCGTCGAGTTTCAGAACGGTTCGGTGACGCTTGCCACCGGTGGCCAGGTCGCGGTGGCGGCGGGGCAACGCAGCCTGGTGCGCAACGGCGCGCTGATCGATGTCTCGGGTGCCCTTGGCGTTAAAGTGGCGATGGAAGCCAACAACATCAAGATCAACGTGCAGGGCAACGAGCAGCGCGATTCCTCGATCAACCGCGAAAGCGGCGCACTCAACAGCAATGACGTGTGGGTCGATGTGCGCGAGCTGATCTTCGTGCCGGCCGGCACCAACGGCTATGCCACTGACCGTTGGTACACGGCCGGTGGTCTGCTGGAAGTCGGTGGTTACCTCGGCACGCAGGGGCACAGCATCGGTGAGTGGATGGCCCAGGGTGGCACAGTAAGTTTCACCGGCAATGACGTGGTGACCGAGAAGGGCTCGGTGATCAATCTGTCCGGCGGCACCCTCGATGTACAGAGCGGTTTCATTCGCCAGAGCTGGTTGCGCGGCGCCGATGGCCGTTTGTACGAAGTCTCGCGGGCACCGGGCGACATCCTCTACACCGGCCTCTACAAAGGTTATGAAGACCATAGCGAACGCTGGGGCCAGACCAGTTATTTCTTCAACCCGCTGATCGCGCCGAGACAACGCTTCGAGACGGGTTACTCGGTAGGACGCGACGCCGGGCAACTGGTGATCGCCACCAACAACGCCGTACTTGATGGCCAGTTGGTGGGCGACGTGTTCCAGGGCGAACGTCAAAACCAGGCGCCGCGCGCCGGGCTCGATGGCTATGACCAGGCGCAGACAGCCATGGCGCGCCGGGCGCAGTTGATCGTCGGTACTTATGATCCAAGCTGGTCGGCTACCACCAATGGCCTGGTGTATCAGCATCTCGCCATGCTCGATCAGGTGCAGATCGGCGGTGAGCGTTCCGCCGATGGCAGCGACCTGGGGTTGACCGGCGCGGTGTCCGAGGACCGCAAAGGCAAGCTGTTCCTTGATACCGACATGCTCAATGGTTTCCGTCTGGGCGCGTTGAAAGTCGCGGCCAAGGACAAGGTTGAAGTCAATGAAAGCGTGACCGTGGACACCGGCGGTGACATCACCCTGTACGGGCAGGACGTGCAGGTCAATGCAGACCTGACCGCCCGCGCTGGCAGCCTGCATCTGGGTAACCAATTGGCGCAAACGAGCAAACCCACGCATACGACCGTGGCCGAAGGTGTGCACTTGGACACCCGTGGTCTGTGGGTGAACGCGCGTATCGATCCGACCGATGCCAACAACCTGGCCTATTTGAATGGTGGCCTGGTGTCGATCCGCAGCACCGGCGATATCACCGTGGCCAGCGGCAGCGTCATCGACGTTTCGTCCGGCGGTGCGGTGTTGAGCAATGGCAAGACCCGGGGCGGCAAGGGCGGCGACGTCTCCCTTGAATCCAGTGCGGATACCCTGCCGGGCCAATCGCAATTGGTCATGAACGGTGACGTGCGCGGTTATGGCATCACGGGCGGTGGCACGCTGAAGATCCAGGCCAACAAGGTGTTGATCGGCGAGTCTGACGGCCCACTGGCCGATCACACCTTGCGATTGGCGGCGGATACGTTCAACAAGGGGTTCTCGGCTTACAACATCATCGGCCTGACGACCCTGCAAGTGGCGGACGATGCGGTGGTCGATGTGTCCATGCCGGTCTACCGTTTTTCCGATTCGGCAGCGAACCAAGCCGGTGGTGCCGATCCGCTGACGGCATTGGAGCTGTGGACACCAACCCTGTTCCAGGAGAACCCGGCCAAAGGCGTGCTGACCCAACGAGTCGGCGCGAGTCTGTCACTGCAAGCGGGCGGCAGCCAGATCAATCAAATCGACCCGCTGAACAGTATTTTGACCATCGGCCAAGGCGCGCGCATCAGCGTCGATCCCGGCCAGCGCATCAACTTGCGCAGTGCCGGGCAGCTCACCGTTGACGGTGAACTCAACGCTTGGGGCGGCATCCTCGACATTCGTCAGCAGCAGTTCGGTTCGATCGATGTTGAGAGCTCGCAGCAGGAGGCGGATCCGACCGCCCACACTCGTTCGATCTGGATCGGTGACCATGCGGTGCTGGACGTGGCGGGGCGCGTGACTACGGCGGTCGATGCGCTCGGCCGTGTCTACGGTCAGGTGGGCAAGGGCGGCAGCATCATCATTGGCGGCGAGATCGACGCTAAAAAGGCCACCGCGACGTCGGCGGATGCCTATGTGATCGTGCGGCCGGGCGCTCGTCTGGAGGCGTCCGGTACCGAGGCCGTGCTGGATATTGCCGGCACTGGCCCGACCCGGATCGCTACCGACGGCGGGCGAATTGCCTTGAGTTCCTACAACGGGTTGTTCATCGACGGCACCCTGCGTGCCGCCGCTGGCGGGGCCGGTGCAGCCGGGGGACGTCTGGAGATCGCCCTCGATTCGCCGTTGTATCGCGATACTCAGGGAAACAACGCTGTTCGGGTCGCCAGGGAGCTGATCATTGGCCAAGGGCCGGACGACGTCCGGTTACCCGCCGATTTGCGGCCTGGAGAGGCCGCTGCACCGTTGCGTTATGGCTACACCCGACTGAGCGCCGATCAATTGATGAGCGGCGGCTTCGATAGCCTGAGCCTGCTGAGCAACGGCCTGCTGACGTTCGACGGTGATGTCGATCTGCACATGAACCAGAGCCTGAGCCTGTACGCCGGATCACTGTCCCTCGCCGAAAGCTCCAAAGATACCGCGCGCATTAATCTGGCTGCGCCTTACGTGCGTCTGTCGGGGTTGGGTGAGTATTACACCCCTCCCAGCGCGTTAACCCGCCCCCGGGTACTGAACACTCCCACCAACCGGTTATCGGCCGCGCAGTTCAGCGCCACCGCGAATTTGCTAGATCTGGGCAACGCCTTCTCGTTCGGTAGCGACGGGCTGATCAAGTTGCTCAACGGGGCGACCATGGCGGTCAGTCGCCGCAGTTTTGACCTGGTCACCCTCGACAGCAGTGGTGACATACGTTTGCTCGCAAAACCGGATTTCCAGACGGGTTCAAGGGTGTGGACGGCCGGCGATATGCACTTGCGCGCGGCACAGATCTATCCGGGCACCCGGGTCTGGTCCGATATACGCGCCGGCTATCAGAGCGAGAGCAGGATCGATCCCGACCGCACGCTGAGCATCAGCGGCAATGGTGCGGCTCCGGCCGTGCCGCCTTATTCGGTGTTCGGCAGGCTGAAACTGTACGGCGGGAATATCGAGCAAGGCGGGGTCATTCGCGCCCCGTTGGGTTTGATCACGTTGGGCAACGATGCGTTTGGCGATACCCGGGGCATTCACTTGCTGCCCGGCAGCGTGACCTCGGTCAGTGGCGCCGGATTGATCATGCCGTATGGCGGCACAACCGATGGCACCGACTACCGATACAACGGCCAGTCCGTGGTGCTGCAAGGGATTGCCAACGAGAATACCGGTGTGGTCCTGAGTGCCCAGTACGTCGACGCGCAAACGGGCTCGCTGATCGACCTGTCCGGCGGCGGAGATTTGCGTGGAGCCGGGTTTGTCTCCGGACGTGGCGGCTCTACCGATGCACGTTTCAGCCCATTGGTTCGCAACGCGGCTGATGGCACCTTCAGCCTGCCGGGCCTGAGCAGTAACCCGGTGTATGCCATCGTGCCGGGCAATCAGAACGCCTATGCACCGATGCTTGGCGAGGCGGGCGCCAGTGATCCACGCATTGGTCAGCAGATCAGCATCGGTGCCGGTGTTCCAGGGCTGGCGGCCGGTACTTACACCCTGCTGCCATCGACCTTTGCCTTACTCCCCGGCGCCTTCCGGGTCGAAGTCAACGGTCAGGCAGCGCCGGGAGCAATCAACGGCGCGCTGAAAATGCGCAATGGTTCGTGGACCAGCTCCGGGCAGATGTCGATTGCCAACACCGGGCTGCGTGACAGCCTTTCCAGCCAGGTCATCCTGACGTCGGCGGATGTGCTGCGCCGCTATTCCCAATACAACGAAACCAGCTACAACCAATTCGTTAACAGCGATGCTGCACGACGTGGCGTGCCGCGCGGGCAGACGACCCTGGACGGCAAATCACTGACGTTCCTGTTCAAACAAAGTGATCGTGACACAGCCCTGGATTTCAACGGCAAGGCCTTGTTCGCTGCCGCCGAGGGCGGTGTGCTAGGCACCGCAGCGGTAAGGGGATCATGGGCTTTTGAAATTCTTGGCACGGGTGCCGTCAGCACTCAGGGCTTCGACGGTGTTTCGTTGTATGCCGACGCCCTTAACAATCTCGGTGCCGGGCGTTTGGCCATCGGTGCAACGCCGTTTGTGCAATACGACACTGCGGGCAATTTCATTCAATTCAGAGGTGATACCAGGAGCATTGCCCTGCGCGAGGGCGCGATGCTCTCGGCACCCGAAGTCGTCCTGTGGACGACGGGCCTCACTGGCGGCATTACCCTTGAAGCGGGGGCGGGCATCAATACGCTGGGGCGTGGGAACGTACCCTATGACTCCACGGCGGGCTTCATCTATCAACCAGGGCAAGCCAGCCTGTTGATGGTGTCCAACGGTTGGACCAATGTGCTGGC
The DNA here is from genome assembly GCF_054070755.1 of Pseudomonas sp. SDO5591_S426. Taxonomy (NCBI): domain Bacteria; kingdom Pseudomonadati; phylum Pseudomonadota; class Gammaproteobacteria; order Pseudomonadales; family Pseudomonadaceae; genus Pseudomonas; species Pseudomonas sp. SDO5591_S426. Next base: position 11,618 of record NZ_JBSVXD010000050.1, read on the forward strand.
GCCGGACGCGGGCACTAACGGTGGGGGCGCCGGCAGCATCCGGATCGGCACCTGCCCGGCGCAGGGTTGCATCAATCCTTCGTTGCTCTATTCCAACGGCAGCATCACCGCCGCCACCGACAATCAATTTGAGTTGGGCGAAGCGGTGCGTTTCGGCACGCGTCACCTGGCGCTGGCCGTCGGCGCGGTGAACGCCGGCAGCGCCGAAGCGCTTGCGGCGGCGAGCGGTCGCTTGCCGGCCGGCCTGACCCTGAACCAGAACGTCCTCGATCGACTGCTGCGCGGCGACACGCAATTCGGTGCGCCGGCTCTGGAAACCCTGAGCCTGACCACCCGCGATTCATTCAACTTCATTGGCAGCGTGACTCTCGACACCCTGGACCCACAAACGGGCAAGAGCCGCCTGGAAAACCTGATACTGGTGACACCGGCCATTTACGGCCTGGGCGATGCCAGTGATGTGGCGACCATTCGCACCGCCAATCTGATCTGGAACGGCGCGACCCAGGCCCCCGGCACCGTGGCCAACGGCGGCGCAGGCACCGGCCATGGCACGCTGAATATCGAGGCGCAACGCATCGAGTTCGGCTATGGCCCGAATCCGCAGCCCAATGGCCTGGACCAGAACAATCGCCTGGCGCTGGGTTTTGCCAACGTCAACCTCAATGCCAGCGAACGCATCACCGCCAATCACAAGGGCAGCCTGGCCGTTTACGAACAACAGGGCGCTTACGACCCGGTCAAGGGTTATGCCTACAGCGGCGGCAACCTCAACCTGCGCACGCCGCTGCTCACCGGTGAAGCCGGCTCGGTCAACCTGCTCAAGGCGGGCAACAGCCTGACCCTGACGTCGCCAACCGGCGACCGCACTGCCGTCGCCGATGCCTTGGGCGCGGAGCTGAATCTCGAAGCACGCAACGTGTTGCTGGACGGCCGCATCGTGTTGGCCAGCGGCAAACTGGTGGTCAAGGCTGAAGATGATCTGACCCTGGGCAGTGGCACTTATCTGGACGTGGCCGGACGCACGCTGCCGTTCAACGACGTGAAGAAATACAGCTGGGGCGGCGACGTGGCGCTGTACAGCAGCAACGGCAATATTCGCCAGGCTGCTGGTTCACGCATCGACCTGTCAGCGGTCAACAATCAGGGTGGCAACCTGAGCGCCGTGGCATTGGCGGCGGGCGCCGGGGTGGTGGATCTACAGGGGGAAATCCTCGGCAGCAGCAGCGGCTATTACGACGCGGGCGGCACCTGGGTGCCGTACAAAGCAGGCGGTGTGGATATTCGCGCGCAGCGACTGGGCAGCAGCGCTGACCTCAACGGCGAATTCGCCGCCCTCAACCAGCGTTTGAATGTCGGACAGGTGTTCGGCAGTCGCAGCTTCCAGCTCAAGCAGGGCAATCTGGTGATTGGCGACGGGCTCAAGGCCGGTGAGGTCAATGTCTCGGTGGACAACGGCAGTCTTACCGTCGTGGGTCTGATTGACGCCAGTGGCGAACGCGTCGGCAGCATTCGCCTGTCGGGCAAAAATGGCCTGACCGTGGCTGGCAGCGCAGTGCTTGATGCCCATGGCCAGATGTTGCGGGTCGATAGCTACGGCAAGATCATCGACGCACCGAACCGGGCCATGGTCGAGCTGAACTCCGGCGATGGGCTGTTGACGCTGGCCTCCGGTGCGCGGATCGATTTGCGTCACGGCACCGACGTCGCCATCGGTAATTTGCCGGGGCAGCATGACGGTCGCGCGCGGGGCACACTGGAACTCAACGCACCGCGTGTGGGTGCTGGCGATATCGCTATCGATGCCAGCGGTGCGCTGAACATTCAAGGTGCGCGCTCCATTGGGCTCAACGCCACGCGCCGCTACATCGATGCCGCCGACGGCACCGACCCGGCCGCCAGCGGTCGTCCGTACCAGGTCATCGATCAGGCTTATCTGGACGGCATTCACGTCGACAGCACCGCGTTCATCAACGCAGCCCTGGCCAATACGGATTTGCTGCAACGCAAACTGGCCGGCCTGAATAACGCCGCCTACGCCGATGCATTCCACCTGCGCCCCGGCGTGGAAATCGCCAGCAAGACCACTGACGGCGATCTGGTGGTGCAAGGCGATCTGGACTTGTCCGGCTACCGTTACGCCAGCCTCAACCCGCACACGCAGAAGACGTCGGTCTACGGTTCCGGCGAGTCCGGCAGCCTGGTGATTCGCGCCGGTGGCAACCTGGATATCTACGGCAGCATCAACGACGGTTTTGCACCACCACCGGAAACCGTCGATGACACAGGCTGGAAACTGCTGTCGGGTGTGCAACCATTCGGCGGTGATCTGATCGTGCCGGGTGCGGGTGTGACTCTTGCTGACGGCACTCAGTATACGGTCGGCGCAACCTTGAACTATGACTTGCCTATTCAGGCAGCGACGATGGTCAGTGGAACGCTGTTGCCAACTCAGGGCGTACTGGCCGAAACGTACACGTTCAGCGCCGGCACGGTGTTGGCGGGTGCGGTGCATGACGCGGCGGGCAATCTGTTGTATGCCGCCGGCACATTGCTGGGGGCCGACGTCACCCTAGCGGCGGGCAGTCGTCTCGGCGCGGGTACACGGCTGAACAAAACCACCGCGATGCAAGCCATGCTCTGGCCCAAAGGCGTGCCGCTGCCGGGTACGGTTTTCGACAACGCAACTGTGGGCGTAAAACTCAGTGGTTCACTGGCGTTGTTGCGTGGCTCGCTGATTCCGTCGATGACGGATGTGAAGTTGGCTGATGGCACCGCTTTTATCGAGTTACGCCCGTTGAGTGGAACTCAACAAGGCCGTAATTGGGCGGTGGCGAGCATGCTGCCATCGGGCAGTGCGTCCTGGTCGATGCGCACGGTGGCGGGGGCGGATCTGGAGGCGGCCGACAGTCGAACGGTGAACCCCCTGACTGTCGAAGGCAACTTGAGGCTGGCAGATACTCACTATGGTTTGAAAGTGACAAGTGGCACGGCAAGGCTGGTGTGGGCTGAAGGCAATGGGTGGGGCATGCCTGCGTTCGAACCTGTCTCTGATGAGTACATGTTGATTTGTGCCGAGTGGGACCCTGGCGCCTGTGCACCGATGGCGCGATGGACCTGGGCTCCTGGCAACTGGGTAGGTATGCCTGATTACGCACCGGTAAAAGACGATGAGCTTTCGCTTTGCCAGAGCTATCCGGAGGTTTGTGTCGAGACCGTCGTGGGGCAAACAGCCAAGGCACATACGCAAATGTTCAGCGTGTTGCGCACAGGCACCGGTGATCTTGACTTGATCGCCAGCGGCAATCTGAGCATGGATTCACCGTTCGGCGTGTACACCGCCGGCACCCAATCCGACAATGTCGACCCACGTTACAACCTGCCTCGCGGTCGGCTGTCTGACGATGGTTCGGTATTGGGCAGCGCTGGCAGTGACTATGAAAAATGGATCAATGGTGGCAGCGATAGCCTGTATCAGGCCTGGTTTCCACAGATGGGCGGGAACCTGACAATCAATGCGGGCGGTTCTGTGTCCGGTGATGTGGTTGGACGCAGGCTGGCGGCTCCTACGCGGGTTCAAAACCCAAGCGTTGCCGTGGGTAACTGGCTGTGGCGCCAAGGCTCCGGCACCAGCGATGTGCCTGCTGCCTGGTGGATCAATTTCGGTAGCTATGCGACCCAGCCGCTTCTTACATCGGATGCAGACCCCGCACCCTATCTCGTGGGCTTTACCGGTTTCGGCACGCTCGGTGGTGGCAACATCAGCCTGCGGGCGGGTACTGACAGTGGGATGCTTAGACCGCTGGGGGCATCTACGGGTACGAATCAGGCCGCACGCAGCCAAGGACTGATTGTGGCTGTAGGCAGCACCGGGCGCGTAGGTAGCGACGGCAGCCTGCAACTGACCGGTGGCGGTGACATGGATATCCGCATCGGCGGCACGCTCAACCCGTCACTGCAAGCCAGGGCGGGAGCGACCGGGGTAGGTACACCCAATCATGATCTGCAAGGTGCGCTGATCAACCTGCGGGGAGCTGCACAACTGAGCGCTTCGGCGGTGGGTGGAATCCAATTGCAGTACGGTTCATTTTCCGGCAACCAGGACCAGCGCGAGGCTCGCGGCTACGATCCGTTTACGGCCACCACCAGCAGCGCAACCGGCGGCCTGGTGTTGATTCCGGGGGACTCGGGCATGCAGCTCAATACCCGAGGTGATTTGGTGTTGGGAGGCGCGGCGGACCCTGGTCGGGTAGTACTGCAGAACTCCACACAGTTCACTACGCCTGATGGGGTGGTGCATGCGGGCGGTGGTTTGACAGGCTTCTCGTTATGGACCGATCACACAGCCATCGATCTTTTCTCGGCGGGAGGCAATCTCACGCCAAGTACATTGATGGCAGAAGCGATCAACAATTCAACGATCCCTGGCGGTAGCAATACTTCACCCACCGATAATCGATTCGTTATGCCCTCGATCCTGCGTGCAGTCGCCGGGCAAGGTTCAATCTATGCCGGGCCGTCCGCTGGTTTCTATGGTGGGGGGAGTAACTATCCGGGCATTTCGTACTCCTTGTTGTTGGCACCCTCACAATCCGGGCAGCTTGAATTGTTGGCAGGGGATTCCATCTATGCCGGTGGCTACGCAATCAATCAATCGGGTGCCAGCCCGCTGTCCATCGCGACGCCATTTACGCCTGCGTTCAATGGTTATGCCAAGGATGGTCAGCGAGTGATAACGCTGATGTCCAATAGCGGCGCTGATGGCGTCTCGCCCGGACTCAACAGCCGTTATCCATTGTTCGCCTTCGGTGCCGAGAGCTATTCAGGCTTGAGTGGGGTTCAGGCCCCTGCGCGGTTCTACGCGCTAACCGGCGATCTGGTTGGCGTTCGCAGTGGCGAAACCTTGAGTTTCAGCAACTCCAAACGCACCTGGTACGAAGCGGCCGGGCCGGTCTGGATGTTGGCCGGACGCGATATCGTCGCGTCGGGTACAACCGTCGGACAGCCACAGGCCGTGAACCGCGATGGTATGGGCAACAGCAGTGACACCATCACCGCCACGGGCAACCTGTTCATCCACAACAACGCAAACGACATCTCCCGCGTCTCCGCCGGGCGCGACATCATCTACAGCAGCTTCGACATTGCCGGCCCCGGCACGCTGGAGATCAATGCCGGGCGCAATATCCTGATGGAAGATCGCGCGAGCATCACCAGTCTCGGGCCAGTAATGGCGGGTGATAACCGTCCGGGTGCCAGCCTGGTGTTGCAGGCGGGTGCAGGGGCCGATGGGCCGGATTACGGTCGCTTCATCGCCCGTTACCTGGACCCGAAAAACCAGGCTGCCAGTGGTACGCCGCTCAGCGATCAGCCGGGTAAGGTGGTCAAGACCTACGATGAAGAACTGTTGTCCTGGCTGACCCTGGGCTACGGCTTCAACGGCAGCGCCGAACAGGCACGGGCGTTCTACGCCGCACTGCCGAGCACCGAGCAAGCCGTGTTCGCGCGTCAGGTGTACTTCGCCGAGTTGCGTGCCGGTGGCCTGGAATACGCCGATGCAAACGGCCCGCGCCAGGGCAGTTATCTGCGGGGTCGCAACGCGATTGCGGCGTTGTTCCCGACTACCGATGTGGCGGGCAATACCATTCGCTACGACGGCGACATCACGTTGTACGGCGGCGCAGGCGTGAAGACGCTGTTCGGCGGTGACATTCAGATGCTCACTCCCGGCGGTGGCCAGGTGTTCGGTGTCGAAGGTGCGGCGCCGCCGTCCACGGCGGGGATCGTCACCCAGGGCGAGGGCAACATTCAGCTGTATTCCCAAGGCAGCATCCTGCTTGGGCAGAGCCGGGTCATGACCACGTTCGGCGGCGGCATTCTCGGCTGGTCGGCCGAAGGCGACATCAACGCCGGCCGGGGTTCGAAAACCACCGTGGTGTTCACGCCGCCCAAACGTATCTACGACACCTGGGGCAACGTGACGCTGTCGCCGACCGTGCCGAGCACCGGTGCCGGTATCGCCACGCTCAACCCGATTGCCGAAGTGCCACCGGGCGACATCGACCTGATCGCACCGCTGGGCACCATCGATGCGGGCGAGGCGGGGATCCGGGTGTCGGGCAACATCAACATCATCGCCTTGCGGGTGGTCAACGCGGCGAACATCCAGGTCCAGGGCAAGTCGTCGGGCATCCCGGTGACGGCGTCGGTGAACACCGGCGCAATCACGTCGGCCAGCTCCGCGGCAACATCCGCCACGCAAGCGGCCGAGGACATGTCGCGTCAACAGCAGGCGGCGGCACGCAAAAACCTGCCGTCGATTGTGACCGTGCAGGTGCTGAGCCTGGGTACCGAACCGCTGACTCCGAGCAGTGATGGTGCCAGTCGAGCGCCGACGCCGTCGTACAACCCCGACAGCCCTGTACAAGTTCTGGGCGCCGGTGTGCTGGACGAGCGCGCGCGGGGGCAGTTGACGGAGGAGGAGCGGGGCAATCTGACGTTGTAGCGCGCCATCCAGCAGGATCAGAGGCGGCCTTCGGGTCGCCTTTTTTATGCCCTGAGTTTCACCCCGTCCCACAGGGTTTTGGGTATGCCGCTGAATTTTTGAATGAAGCTTTCATGACAAAAGTTCGGTAGCACATCGCCCGTCCGGTCATGGCTATGTGACGTGCTTGAGGCGGCCGAGAGGCCACTTTTCCAGCCGATGGCGGGACGCCGGGAGCAGGGCAATCAAGCCAGCTTGCCGCAGTGCAGACGGTTACCGGTATTTCGAATTCAGGGGGTGATGTGGATCATTTTTTCAAGTCACGGCTGGCGCTGTGGGGCTGGCTGCTGGTGACGGCTGGCGCGCAGCCGGCGTGGGCGGAGCAGAGCGCTGAGCTGTTGGAACCCAAACCGGTGGACGTCAACGAATACTTCGTGCGTGGCAACACAGTGCTAGATGCCCGGACGATCGAGGAAGCGGTGTATCCGTTCCTCGGTCCGCAGAAGAATCTGGCCGACATCGAAGGCGCCCGGGATGCGTTGCAGAAGGCTTACCAAGCCAAAGGATATCAATCGGTATTCGTCGAGTTGCCGGAGCAGAAAGTCGAGGACGGCATCGTCTATCTGCAAGTCAGCGAAACCAAGGTCGGCCGGGTGCGTGTCGTCGGCGCCAAGCACTATTCGCCAGTGGAAATTCGCGACGACGTACCGGCGCTGAAGGAAGGCCAGGTCCCGGACTTTGCCCAGGTGCAGAGCGAACTGGCGCAGCTCAACAAGAACCCTGGGCGCCAGGTGATGCCGCTGGTACGCGAAGGCCAGCGCCCCGGAACCATGGATGTCGACCTGGAAGTTGAGGACCAGGACCCATGGCAGGCCAGTCTCGGTTTGAACAACGACTACAGCGCCGACACCGAAAAACTGCGCAGCGTTGCGAGCCTTGGCTACAACAACCTGTGGCAGTTGGGGCACAGCGTTTCGTTGACGTTCTTTACCGCCCCTGAAGATACCTCCAACGCCAAGGTCTGGTCGGGCTCCTACACCGCGCCGCTCAGCGAGCGCTGGAGCGTGCAGTTTGCGGGTTACCAGTCCGACAGCAACGTCGCGACCATCGGCGGCAGCAACGTGTTGGGCAAGGGCCATTCCTACGGTGTGTCGGCGATCTACACGCTGCCGTCCAGTGGCAACTGGTCCAATTCGCTGTCGGCCGGCATCGATTTCAAAGACTTCGACGAGCAACTGGACTTCGCCGGTGACAGCGACAAGGTGCCGCTCAAGTACGCGCCGTTCACCTTCGCCTACAACGGCTTTCGCTACACCGAAAGTTCGCAGCTGGGCCTTGGCCTGAGTCTGGTGGCCGGTACTCGCAGCTTCCTGGGTTACGGCAGTTCCGACGAAGACTTCGACTACAAACGCTATCGCGCCAGCCCCAGTTTCGCCGTGCTCAAGGGCGATACCAATTACACCTACACCTTCGGCAACGACTGGCAGACCGCGAGCAAGGCCTCGTTTCAACTCGCTTCGGGGCCGCTGGTATCCAACGAGCAGTTTTCTGCCGGTGGCGCCACGTCGGTACGCGGTTATCTCGCGGCCGAGCGCACCGGTGACGACGGCTATCTGTTGAGCCAGGAACTGCGCACGCCATCGCTCGCCAAGTACCTCGGCACCTATGTCCAGGAGTGGCGCTTCTACGCCTTCGCCGAAGGCGCCCAGTTGTACCTGCGCGACGAACTTCCCGATCAAGACGCCGATTACGCCCTGGCCAGTGTTGGCCTGGGCACCCGCGCGAGCTTGAGCAAATGGCTGTCCGGCAGCCTCGACTGGGGCTACCCGCTGCTCGAAGGGCCGAATACCTCGAAACAGGAATCGCGCCTGCATTTCAACCTGCAAGCGACATTCTGAACCTACGGAGACATTTTCATGCAGCGCATATTTCTGGCTTTCCTGATGTGCCTGAGCTTCGTGCTCCCGGCCACCGCCCAAGCGTGGTGGCAGGACGATTGGCATTACCGCAAACAGGTTTCGGTGGACACCACGCCCCAGGGCGCGGCGATCAACGAAGCGCTGGGCCGCACTGCGTTGTTGGTGCGTCTGCACACCGGCAACTTCACCTTCGACGGCGTCAAGGAGGACGGCTCCGACCTGCGCTTCGTCGCCGCCGATGACAAGACCGTGCTCAACCATCAGATCGAAAGCTTCGATGCGCTGATGGGCATGGCGCTGGTGTGGGTCGACGTACCGAAAGTCGAGGGCGGTCAGCGTCAAGACATCTGGATGTACTACGGCAACCCGAAAGCTCCAGCCACCGGCAACGGCCAACTGACGTTCGATCCGAACTACACCGCGCTCTACCATTTTGACGGCGCCACCGGCACCCCGGCCAAAGACACCACCGCCTACGGCAACACCGCGCAAAGCGCCACGGGCGCGAGCATCGACGGCGTGATCGGTCGTGCCTTGCAGTTCAGCGGCCAGCCGCTGTTGTTGCCGGCCAGTCCATCATTGCAGCACAACGCAGGCAGCGCGTTCACCTTCAGCGCCTGGTTGAAACTGGAACAGGCCAATGGCGAGCAACTCATTCTGGCCCGGCGTGAGGGCGAGCAAAGCCTGCTGATCGGTTTGAACCAGGGCATGCCGTTCGTGGAAATCGACGGCCAGCGTGCCGTGTCGACCCTGCCATTGAACCCCGGTCAATGGCAGCACCTGGCCCTGACTGCCGAAGGCAGCAAAGTCTCGCTGTACATCAATGGCCGCGAAACCGCGAGCCTGGCGCTGGCAATGCCGGCGTTCAATTCGGTCATGGCGATTGGCGCTGATTTGTCCGCCAGCGCTTACCTACCGTTTGCGGGTGCGATTGACGAACTGCGTCTGTCGAAGGTCGCCCGTCCCGCCGTGCAGTTGCTGGCGGATGCCAATTCCCAGGGCGCTGAGTCGAAACTGGTGGCTTACGGTATCGATGAAGAGCAATCGGGTTACGGTTTCGGCAGTCTAGGTTTCCTGCTCAACGCCGTGCCGATGGACGCCTGGGTGATCATCGCGGTACTGGTGCTGATGATGTTCCAGTCGTGGATCATCATGGTTCGCAAGAACCGCATGGTCAGCCGTGTCACGGCGGCCAACGAAGCCTTCCGCGAGCAATTCGCCAAGGTCGGCACGCGCCTGGAAATGTTCGCCGACGACCAGGACCTCGCCCAGCGTTTGCGGGACTCTTCGCTGTGGCGCCTGTACCAGGTGGCGGTGAAAGAAATCCGCACCCGTCGCGAGCAAGGCGCTGATACCTCTTCCGTATCGGCGGCCACCATCGAAGCGATCCGCTGCTCCATGGACGGCGTGCGCACTCGGGAAAACCAGGCGCTCAGCTCGAAACTCTCGACCCTGTCCAACGCCATCGCCGGCGGCCCTTACATCGGCCTGCTCGGTACGGTGCTGGGGATCATGGTGGTGTTCCTCGGCACGGCCATGGCCGGCGACGTCAACATCAATGCCATCGCTCCGGGTATGGCCGCCGCGTTGCTGGCCACGGCCATGGGCCTGTTCGTCGCGATCCCGGCACTGTTTGGCTACAACCGCCTGATCACCCGCAACAAGGAAGTCAGTGCCGACATGCGCGTATTCGTCGACGAGTTCATCACTCGCCTGGCGGAGATGCACGGCGAGAGCCAGTTCAGTGAAGCGGCCCATCGCCGTGGCAATCACACCAACGCCCAATACACCAACGCCCAAGCACCGGCCTGAGGAGCACAGACATGGCTTCCGTAAATGCCTCTCACGACGATGACGATGACGCAGCGGTGGACAGCATCAACATCACGCCCCTGGTGGACGTGCTGATGGTGGTGCTGGTGATGTTCATCCTCACCGCCACCGCGCAGGTATCGGGTATCCAGATCAACCTGCCCAAGGCCAGTGCCTCGGCGTCGTTGTCCGAAGCCAAGACCAAGGCAATTTCGATCAACGACGGCGGCCAGGTGTTTCTCGATGCCTACCCGGTAACGCTCGCCGAGCTGGAAGACCGCCTGCGCATCGAGAAGGCCCAGAGTCCGGAATTCCCGGTGATCGTGCGCGGCGACGCCACGGTGCAGTACCAGAAAGTCATCGAAGTACTGGACCTGCTGCGCCGATTGGAACTGTCACAAGTCGGTCTGGTGACCGGCAAACCGACACAGGGCTGACCATGACTGCTCAACTTCCCATCAGCCCGTCGCCCGTCAAGAAGTCACCCGTGCGCTTCGTGAAGTGGGGCGCCGGGTTGCTGTTCGCCAGCGTGGCCGCGTGGTTCCTGTGGCAATGGGCCAACGACATGAGCGGTATTCGCCGTGAAGCGCCGAAGGTGCCGACCATCATTCCGTTGCCGCCACCACCGCCTCCACCACCGGAAAAACCGCCGGAGCCAGAGCCTCCTGTAGAAGAAAAAATGGTCGAGCCCGAGCCGACACCGGAACCGGAGGAGGTCACGCCGGAAGTCGAAGCGCCACCATCCCCGGCGGACGACCTGGCCAAGCCGATGGAGATGGACGGTGCGGCGCAGTCCGGCACGGACAACTTCGGTATCGGCGCGGGCAAGGGCAATGGCATGGCCGGTTCCGGCGGTGGGCGCCTGGGCAACGGCACGTATAGCCAGTTCATGGCCGTCAGCTTCCAGCGCTTGTTGCGCGACAACCCGGACCTGCGCAACCAGGCCTACAAGGCGCAGGTCGACGTGTGGATGAGCAGTTCGGGCGACATCTCTCGGGTCGAGCTGGCCAAGTCCAGCGGCAACGCCGAAGTCGACGCGCAAATACTCGCCGCCCTTCGCGGTGCGCCGCGCATGAACCAGCGGCCACCGGCTTCTTTCACTGTCCCTATGCGCGTGTCCCTGCAAGGGCGGCGTCCGGGCTAACCCCATTATCAAAGCTTTGCCATAAGGAGTTGTGTGCAGATGATTTCCAATGTGAATCGATTGTCCCTGGCGGTCGGCATGGTCATTGCGACCTGGGTCGGTCAGGCCGTGGCAGCGCCTGCGCCCTCGGAGAACGCCACGATCAATCTGATCCGCTTGCTGGTAGAGCAAGGCGTGTTGAAACAGGACAAGGCCGACAAGCTGATTGCCCAGGCCCAGAGTGAAGCGGATCAGGCCCGCAAAGCCGCTTCCGCACCAACCGCCGTTGCCGCCACTGGCCCGGCTGCCGCACCGGGCGATGTGCGTGTGCAGTACGTGCCGGCCGCCGTGCGCGACCAGATCCGCGATCAGGTCAAGGCCGAAGTCATGGCCACAGCCAAGCAGGAAAACTGGGCACAGCCCAACACGTTTCCGGACTGGGTGTCGCGGGTCAGCTTCGACGGCGATATTCGCCTGCGGGACGAATCGCGCTACTACTCGGGGACCAACAGCAACGAAATCGTCGACTTCGCCAAGCTCAACAACAACGGCCCGTACGACGTGAACCCCAACAGCAGCACCAGCCTGCCGCCGTTGCTCAACACCCGCGAAGACCGCGAAAATCTGCTGCGCCTGCGCGCGCGTCTCGGTATGAAAGCGGTAATTGCGCCGGACTGGACCGCCGGCATTCGCATCGGGACCGGTTCCGACAACAGCCCGGTGTCGACCACCCAGACCCTCGGTGGCGGCTTTGGCAAGAAAGACATCTGGCTCGATCAGGGCTACCTGACCTGGAAAGCCACGAATGAATTGACCCTCACCGGTGGCCGCTTCACCAACCCGTTTTTCTCCACCGACATGCTCTATTCCAATGAGCTGAACTTCGACGGCATCGCGGCGATGTTCGACCACAAGCTCAACCGCGATTGGGGCATGTTCGGCACCGTCGGTGCGTTCCCGATCGAGTACACCAACGACACCAGTTCCAGCAACGGCTTCGACAAGGAAGAAAGCGACAACAAATGGCTGTTCGGCGCACAAATCGGCGCCAACTGGGCGATCAACTCCAGCAACCGGCTCAAAGGTGCGTTGGCCTACTACCGCTTCGATGACATCGAAGGCCAGCGTTCCAGCCCTTGCGAACCCTGGGCCGGAGCGCCGGGCTGCGACAGCGATGGCACCCGTTCGGCCTTCATGCAGAAGGGCAACACTGTGTTCCTGCTGCGTGACATCACGCCGAACCCGCTCAACCCGGCAACCACGCCGCAACCGCAATTCGTCGGCCTGGCCTCGGAGTTCAACCTGCTGGACCTGAACTTTGTCTGGGACAGCGACCTGCCGGAAGACTTCAAGCTGCGCAGCCAGGCCAACTACGTACACAACCTGGGCTACGACGAAGGCGACATGCGCAAGCGTGCGGCGGGGCAGATCGTCAACAACCTCGACAGCGATGGCGACATCGAAAGCGGCGCCAACGCGTGGATGGTGCAGTTCACCCTCGGCAGCGCACTGGACATGAGGAAACAGGGCGATTGGAACCTGTTCGCCGGCTACAAGTACATCCAGCCGGACGCCTTGCCGGACGGTTTCAACGATTCCTCGTTCCACCTGGGCGGCACCAATGCCAAGGGTTACTTCCTGGGCGGCAACTACGGTCTGGCCAAGAACGTCTATGCCACCGGTCGTTGGTTGAGCTCCGAAGCGGTGTACGGCGCACCGTTCGATATCGACGTCTTGCAGCTTGAGATCAACACGCGCTTCTAAGGCGCAGGGAGAACGTGATGAACAGAAAAATCCTGTTGTTTGCCCTGGGCGCGCTGGTGGCCCAAGGGGCGAGCGCCGAGGGCATGGAGGAACGCCTGCGTACGCAACTGCGCAGCACCACCCAACAGTTGCAAGCCCTGCAAAGCCAGCAGGCCCAGGCCAGTGCCGCACAGATTGCCGCGCAAACCGAAGCCAAAGCCGCTCAGGCGCAGATCAAGCAATTGACCGCCGAGTTGGCCAAGTACAAGGGCGCGGCCGAGCAACTGGCGAGCCAGCAAGACAGTTTGCAAAGCCAGGCCCAGGCACAAGTCGCGGCCAGCAACGAGCAGATCGGCAAGTTCAAGAAGGCTTACGACGAACTATTGGTGATGGCGCGCGGCAAAGAAGCCGAACGCGCCCGGCTCGAAACGCAACTGGCCGAACGTGACACACAAATGCAGCAATGTTCGGTCAAGAATCAACAGATGTATGGCGTGGCCAAGGAGATCCTCGCGGCCTACGAAAAAATCGACGTCGCTGAGGTGATGAAGATTCGCCAACCATTCGCCGGCACGGCCCGGGTCAAGTTCGAAGAACTGGCCCAAGGCTTTGGCGACGAGCTCTACAAGACTCAATTCGACGCGCCTCAGGCTGCGGTCACTCACTGAAAACAGGGAAGAACTTCACATGACCCAATTGATCGCTCACGTATCGCCTCAATCGCTGACCGAAGTGCTGCAAGCCGCCGGCTATCGGGTCAACCAGACTGACCAGAACGGCATCGTGCAATTGCTCAGCGCCAGTCAGGGCATTGGTTACGCCGTGCGCTTCGGCAACATGGCTGGCGAGCAGGGCAGCTATGTCGATTTCACCTTCAGCTGCGCCTTGCGCGTGCAGGGTGATTTGCCTGCCGGGCTGGCGGAACTGTGGAACGCGTCGCGACGTTTTGCCCGGTTATCGGTGCAAGGCGAATTCCTGGTGATGGAAATGGACGTGGTGGTGGCCGCCGGTGTCAGCGCCGAATACCTTCGCGGCAATCTGGAACTGTGGGATCGCCTGCTGCAAGAGTTCATCGTTTACCTGCGCGACTACAGCCAGAATGCCGCGCAGTTGCAGACCCAGGCTGAAACCACAGAGCAAGAGGTCGCATCCCTGTGAAAAAGCGCACGGTAGTGGCCAGCGCAGGGGCGCTGGCCGTATTGGTGGTTGCGGTGGTTTCGGGTTTGCGACCGGGTAACGATCCGGTGGCGGCGCCGCAGCCGGTAAAATCGCTGGCGATAACGAATGAACCGGCAGTGGCGCGACTCGGCAATCAGCAGGTCGCCAGCGAAGAGCTCAAGGCATTGCTCGCATCCTTGCCAGCGGAGACTCGGGATCAACTACGCGGCAATCGCGCGACGCTGGAAAGCTGGATTCGCTCACGCCTGGCCGAGAAAGCGGTTCTCGAGCAGGCTGATGCCCAAGGCTGGCGCCAGCGCCCTGATGTCGAGCAGCAAACCCGCGCCGCCACCGAGCAGATCGTCTTTCGAAACTACTTGCAGTCCGTCAGCCAGGTGCCGACGGATTACCCGAGCGCCGCTGAATTGCAGCAAGCCTATGATGCAGGCAAGTCAGAGTGGGTGACGCCAGCGTTGTACCGGGTCAGTCAGATCTTCCTCGGGGCGAGCGATCCGCAGACCCTTGAAAGCGTGCGCAAACAAGCGCAGGAACTGAGTCGAAAAGCTCAGGCCACCCCGGCAGAATTCGCTGCGTTGGCCGGCCAGTATTCCCAGGATCGCGCCAGCGCCGAGCGCGGTGGTGACACCGGGTTGCAACCGTTGGCGCAACTGGTGCCGGAAGTACGCGGTGCGGTTTCGCGGCTGAAGGTCGGAGCGGTATCTGAGCCTGTGCAGAGTTCGGCGGGTTTCCATGTGATCAAGCTGACCGAACTGCAACCGGCGCGGGTGGCCACTCTTGACGAACTGCGTGAGCGCTTGACCCAGGCCTTGCGCGCCCAACGTCAGGAACAGATCGCCAAAGCCTACCTCGAAGGCATGCTCAACACGGCTACGCTGAGCATCGACGGCGCCGAACTCAACAAAATACTGGAGGCAAAACCCCAGTAACTGTTGGAGCGAGCCTGCTCGCACACAGGGATGGAGCAGTTAAATCAACAAAGATCGACAGGGAGTCATCGATGTCATTGACCGAATCAACAGGGCCTCAGAGCTCCGCCGATTACCGATCCCGGGATGCCAAATCCGAGTCCTGGCTGGCGCCGGCAGCCGGGATCGATGTCGAGGTGGCGCAGTATTTTCTGGTCAGCGCCCGCTGTGGCTGTTTCATGCAGGCTGCCCGCAGCCTCAATGTCCGGCCGACCATCCTGCGCAAGTTCCTCGCTCAACTGGAGGAACAACTGCAACGCACGTTGTTCAAGTTCAAGGACAGTTCACTGACGCTCACTCGTGATGGGCAGCAGTTGCACGCCCGGTTGATTGCCCTGGCTCACGAACGCACGCTGCCGGCGGTCGAGCAACCCCTGATTCGACTGGCCGTGGCGGAAACCATCCTGCACGACATCCTCGGGCGTGATCTGGTTTCGCTGTTGCGCCGCAACGCCAGCGTGCGCCTGGACATCATCTCGATCGACAGCGATTTGTCCCTGCAATCCATCAGCGCCGATGTAGTGGTATGGCTGGCCGGGACCGAATCGCCGTTGCCCGGCCCGAGTTTTGCCATCAGCAAGCCCCAATGCCTGGCGCGGCTGGACTACAAGCCGCATATCGCCAAGCGCTACTCACGGGTGACATCCCGCCCCGAAACCCTCGATGACCTCGCCGATTTCCTGCTGGTGCAATGGCAGCATGATCGGCAGATCGAGAGTTTTCGGCCGTGGAATGCACTGGTGGATCAGCGCCTGGCTGGAGTTGTGCAGTTGCACTCTTATGAGTTGATGCTGGAGATGATCCGTTGCAGCGCCTGCATTGGCTTGTTGCCGCAATACATGGGTCGTTTCGATCGCGGCCTGATTGAACTGCCGGGGCTGTTCAGCCAGGCGATGCAGCGCCAGGTTTGGTTGGCGGTGAATGCCGAGTCCCGGGATGAGCCGCAGGTGCAGATGATTGTCGAGTTGATCCAGAACACCTTCAACGAACGCAAAGAATGGTTCGAAGGCTGATCGCCGCTCCTACAAGGGTTCTCGCCATCCGGGAGGTTTGCGATATACAGTGACTGGCCATGTCTGCATCAAGGATGAATCACCCATGACGACCACTGATTGTGTCATCACCCTCGAACGCTTCAACGAGTCCCACATCGAAGGCATCACCGCGCTCTATAACGACCCACTGATCGGCCGGCAAACCCTGCAAATGCCGTTTCAGTCCACCGAACTGTGGCGCAAGCGACTGGCCTCAGACGACGAACGCCTGGTGAAAGTGGTAGCCCTGCATCAAGGCACGGTCATTGGCAATATCGGCCTGGAGCAGTACTCGCGTATCCGCCGCAGTCATGCCGGCAGCTTCGGCATGGGCGTCGCGGTCGAGTGGCAGGGCAAGGGTGTGGGTTCGAAACTGTTGTCGGCAGCGCTGGATATCGCCGACAACTGGATGAACCTGCGCCGGGTCGAGCTTTCGGTGTACGCCGACAACGAAGCCGCCATCGCGCTGTACCGCAAATTCGGCTTCGAGACCGAGGGCCTGTTTCGCGACTACGCGGTACGCGACGGCGTGCTGGTGGACACCTTGAGCATGGCGCGCCTGCGTCACAGGGCCTAGCCCGGTTGGATACGGGCGACCTCCTGGCGTTTAGTCGTACGCGACCTGCGGACATCTGCCATGCTCGATGTCCGCAGCACTGGTTTCAGGCAAAGGAACACCGCAATGGACGACGTACAGCAACTGGGCGAGATGCTTCGTCACTACGCAGAAAGCGAAGCGCACAAGAAACAGCTGTTCGAGTCGCAATCGGCCGAATGGGCGACGCGCATTGGCGACCTGTTCGATCAGATCCAGCAGTGGCTGGAGCCGGTACTGGCACCGCATCTGCTGGAGGTCAGCCGCGAAGCGTATGTCGCGTCGGGGCCGAGTGTTTCGGTCGAGACCTCGACGTTCAAGACCGAAAAGCTGAGCATCCTGATCGCCGGCAAACCGGTGGATTTCGTGCCGGATGTGATGGGCGTCGGCGGGCAGATTTCCGTGGCGGTGACAGGGTTCACCGGCGCGCGCGTTGGCAGTGTGTCGCTGGTGTGCTTGCCGCCGGCCACTAGCTGGCAGTGGCGCAAAACCAATGGCCTGAAAGACCCGGATACGTTTGCGTTTGACGCGAACTTCCTGGCGCAACAACTGCAGAGCCTGATTCCCCGCGAGCGCAGCTAAGACTAGGCCCACTGTGGGAGCGAGCAAGCTCGCTCCCACAGTCTTAGGTGATTATCAGATTTCGAGGTTGCCCCAACCCGGTTTCGGCACTTCAGGCGCAACCGCCTTCACCGTCTTGCCCGTCGCCAACTCCACGCGCTTTGCCACTTCCGGGTCATCGGCAAACGGGATCAGGCTGGCGTCGTCCAGGCTCTCAACGGTCTGGTGGCGCAGGCAGTGCTCGATGGCGAACCACAAAAATGCCACGCCCAGAATGTTGAACATGACTTCAGTCATCAGGCTATCTGCGCCTCACGTTCGGCCATCGACACATCCGCAACCCGCACCGTTCGCCACACGTTGTACGCCATCAGCAACATGCCGCTGAGGAAGAAAACGCCACCGGTAAAACGCACCACGAACCCCGGATGGCTGGCCTGCAAGGCTTCGACGAAGGAGTAGGTCAGCGTGCCGTCATCGTTGATCGCGCGCCACATCAGGCCCTGGGTGATGCCGTTGACCCACATCGAGGCGATGTACAGCACCGTGCCGATGGTCGCCAGCCAAAAATGCGCGTTGATCAGCGGCGTGCTGTGCATCTGCTCCCGGCCAAAGACTTTCGGCACCATGTGGTACGTCGCGCCGAAGGTGATCATTGCCACCCAACCCAAAGCACCGGCGTGCACGTGGCCGATTGTCCAGTCGGTGTAGTGGGAGAGGGCGTTGACGGTCTTGATCGCCATCATCGGCCCTTCGAAGGTCGACATACCGTAGAACGCCAGCGACAGCACCAGAAAACGCAGGATCGGATCGGTGCGCAACTTATGCCAGGCACCCGAGAGGGTCATCATGCCGTTGATCATCCCGCCCCAGCTCGGCGCCAGCAGGATCAGCGACATGGCCATGCCCAGCGACTGCGCCCAGTCCGGCAGCGCGGTGTAGTGCAAATGGTGCGGGCCGGCCCAGATGTACAGGGTGATCAACGCCCAGAAATGCACGATCGACAGACGATAGGAATACACCGGCCGACCCACCTGTTTCGGCACGAAGTAATACATCATCCCGAGGAACCCGGTGGTGAGGAAAAAGCCCACGGCGTTGTGCCCGTACCACCACTGCACCATGGCGTCGGTGGCCCCGGAATACACCGGGTAGGACTTGAACCAGTCCACCGGGATCGACAGGTGATTGACCACGTGCAGCATGGCGATCACCACGATGAACGCGCCGAAGAACCAGTTGCCGACGTAGATGTGCTTGGTCTGGCGCTGCACCACAGTGGTGAAGAACACGATGGCGTAGGCGACCCAGACCACAGTCATCCACACCGCGCCGGTGAACTCGATCTCGGCGTATTCCTTGGTGGTGGTGTAACCCATCGGCAGGCTGATCAGCATGATCACGATCACCGACTGCCAGCCCCAAAACGTGAACGCGGCCAGCGTGTCCGAGAACAGCCGCACCTGGCAGGTACGTTGCACCGCGTAGTAACTGGCGGCGAACTGCGCGCTGCCGGCAAAACCGAAAATCACCAGGCTGGTGTGCAGCGGCCGCAAGCGGCCGAAGGTGGTCCACGGCAGGTCCAGGTTCATCTCGGGCCACACCAGTTGCGAGGCGATCCACACGCCCATCGCCATCCCCACGACGCCCCAGAACACGGTCGCCACGATGAATTGGCGGACGACCTTGTAGTTGTAGGCCTGTCCGATAGTTGTTGTGCTCATGGTCAATGCTTCCACGGTTGCATAGTCGTGCTGCACTGTAAAAACCTGACCGGAAACAAAACAGACTCAGGAATATTTCATTTATGCGGATCAGATTTGGCGCATCGCTGCGGCAATCTGACGCGATCTGATACGGTTTTTATCAATTCAGGTGAATCTGTAACGCGCTGCACCGCTGGCGCATAGTCGCTGAAAAATCCTTGTGGGAGCGAGCTTGCTCGCGATGACGGACTTGCAGTCAATGCAGATGTTGACGGGACTGACGCCATCGCGAGCAAGCTCGCTCCCACAGGTATTGCGATCAACCCTGATGAGGTAGCGACATGTATCAATACGATGATTACGACCGGGCGCTGGTGTTCGAGCGTGTTGCGCAGTTTCGCGATCAGGTCGAGCGCTTCATGGCCGGTGAGCTGAGCGAAGAAGAGTTCCTGCCGCTGCGCCTGCAAAATGGCCTGTACATGCAAAAGCACGCCTACATGCTGCGAGTGGCGATTCCCTATGGCACCTTGAGTGCCCGACAGATGCGCACGCTGGCGAGCATCGCCCGGGACTACGATCGCGGTTACGGCCACTTCACCACCCGGCAGAACATGCAGTTCAACTGGATCGAGCTGGCCCAGGTGCCGGACATTCTCGAACGCCTGGCCCAAGTGGAAATGCACGCGATTCAGACCTCTGGCAACTGCGTACGCAACATCACCACCGAAGCCTTTGCCGGGGTGGCGGCGGATGAAATGATCGACCCGCGACCGCTGGCGGAAATTCTGCGGCAGTGGTCGACCATCAACCCGGAATTCCTGTACCTGCCGCGCAAGTTCAAGATCGCCATCTGCTCGGCCGAGCAGGATCGCGCGGCGATTATGATGCATGACATCGGCCTCTATCTTTACCCGAGCGATGACGGGCAAATGCTGCTGCGGGTGATCGTCGGCGGTGGTCTGGGGCGCACGCCGATCCTCGGCCTGCAAATCCGCGAAGGTTTGCCGTGGCAGCATCTGCTGTCCTACGTCGAGGCGGTGCTGCGGGTGTACAACCGCCATGGTCGGCGGGACAACAAATACAAGGCGCGGATCAAGATTCTGGTCAAGGCGCTGGGTATCGAGGCCTTCGCCCGTGAAGTGGAGGAGGAGTGGCAGTACCTCAGGGACGGCCCGGCGCAACTGACTGAAGACGAATACCAGCGCGTGGCCAGTGCCTTCGTCGCACCGCCATACCGCGAGCTGGCCGACACCAGCCTGGATTTCGGCACGCAACTGTCCGAACACCCGGCATTCGCCCGCTGGGTGCTGCGTAACGTACAGCCGCACAAGGTATCGGGCTACGCCAGCGTGGTGTTATCGACCAAACCGGGCGAGTCTGCGCCGCCGGGCGATGTCACCGACACGCAAATGGACGCGGTGGCGCAGTGGTCCGAGCGCTTCGGTTTCGGTGAAATCCGCATCGCCCATGAACAGAATATCGTCCTGCCGGACGTACCGAAGGCCGACCTGTTCGCGCTGTGGCGCCTGGCCTGCGAACACAACCTGGGCAGCGCCAACGTCGGCTTGCTCACCGACATCATCGCCTGCCCCGGTGGTGATTTCTGCGCGCTGGCCAACGCCAAGTCAATCCCCATCGCCCAAGCCATTGCCGCACGCTTCGAAGACCTCGACTACCTGCATGACCTGGGTGACATCAGCCTGAACATCTCCGGCTGCATGAACGCCTGCGGACACCATCACATCGGCAACATCGGCATTCTGGGGGTCGATAAGAACGGTAGCGAGTGGTACCAGATCACCCTCGGTGGCGCCCAGGGCAAGAACAGCGCATTGGGCAAGGTTATCGGCCCGTCCTTCAGCGCCGCCGAAGTACCGGATGTGATCGAGCAGATCGTCGACACGTTCGTGCGCTATCGCGAGAGTGAAGAACTGTTCGTCGATGCCTTCCAGCGAATCGGGCTGGAGCCGTTCAAGGAAGCGGTCTACCCGAAAGTGCTTGAGGTGTCCGCATGAACAGCCTGTTGCGGCTGGAAGAGGGCGTGGCGGGGATTGTCGCGGATGATCCGTGGACGCTCGTGCGCGACCCGCAAGCACCGTTGCCCGAAGGTGCAGTGATACTGCCGCTGACCCTTTGGCTGGAGAACCCGCAGCGGCAGGCCGTATGGCTGGGGCCGGATGATGAGGTGGAAAGCCTCAAACCGTGGTTTGGCCAACTACCCTTGATCGCCCTGGACTTTCCGAGTTTTCGCGATGGTCGCGGCTATAGCCAGGCGTATCTGCTGCGCACGCGATTGGGCTGGACCGGCGAATTGCGCGCCATCGGCGATGTGCTGCGCGATCAGCTCAGCCACATGCGCCAGTGCGGCTTCGACAGTTTCGCGGTGCGCGAAGACAAATCCGCGGAAGATGCGTTGAAGGGACTGGCGGGGATGAGCGTGTTGTACGGGCGTTCGGTGATTGAACCGCGGCCGTTGTTTCGGCGGCGCTCATAGCAACAAGATCAAAAGATCGCAGCCTGCGGCAGCTC
>NZ_JBSVXD010000051.1:0-32676 GCF_054070755.1 Pseudomonas sp. SDO5591_S426
TAAAGGGGTTAACGTACACCTGTAGGAGCTGCCGAAGGCTGCGATCTTTTAACGGAATTACTCGATCAGGAAACCTGCACCCGCCGCTTCTCAGCCACCCAGCTACGACCATACAACACAACAATCGCAGCAATCGCCACCGCCTGGGCCGTCAGCGAATACGCATCCGCATGAATCCCCAGCCAGTCGAACTCGAAGAACGGCACAGGTCGCGTGCCGAAGATCCCGGCTTCCTGCAACGCCTTCACGCCATGTCCGGCGAACACCACCGACAACGCGCAGAGCAGCGCGGCGTTGATGCTGAAGAACAGCGTCAGCGGCAGTTTCGCCGAACCGCGCAGGATCACCCACGCCAGGCCCACCAACAGCACCAGCGCCGTGGCACCACCGGCCAGCACTGCGTCATGGCCCGCGGGGCCTGCCTGCAACCACAGGGTTTCGTAGAACAGGATCACTTCAAACAGTTCGCGATACACCGAGAAGAACGCCAGGATCGCAAAGCCGAAACGCCCACCGCCGCCCACCAGGCTGCTCTTGATGTAATCCTGCCAGGCCGCGGCATGGCGACGGTCGTGCATCCACACGCCGAGCCACAGCACCATGACGCTGGCGAACAGCGCTGTCGCACCTTCCAGCAATTCACGCTGTGAACCACTGACATCGATCACATACGCCGCCAGTGCCCAGGTGCCCAGACCGGCCAGCAGCGCCAGGCCCCAGCCGACGTTAACGCTGCGCACCGCCGACTGCTGGCCAGTGTTGCGCAGAAAAGCGAGGATCGCCGCCAGCACCAGAATCGCTTCCAGGCCTTCACGCAACAGGATGAGCAGACCGGAGATGTAGCTCAGCGACCAGCTCAAGCCATCGCTGCCCAGCAACCCGGCAGACGTCTTCAACTTCGCCTTGGCTGCTTCCAGACGCTGCTCGACCTGATTGATCGGCAAGCCATCCTGCAGCGACTGACGATAAGCCATCAGCGACTTTTCGGTGTCCTTGCGCACGTTGGCGTCGACATTGTCCAGGGAGCTTTCGACCAGTTCGAAGCCTTCCAGGTACGCCGCTACCGACAGGTCATAGGCTTGATCGCGGTCACCGGCGCGGTAGGCCGCGACGCTCTTGTCCAGGGTTGCGGCGGTGTAGTCGAGCAATTGCGCCGGGCCACGCTTGACCTGCGGCGGTTGCGCCCGTTGCGCGCGGAACGTCGAGGCGGCTTGCGGGCCGTCAGCGGCCTGCACTTCGAACGGCGTCTGACGGGCCAGATCGGCAATGTTGTAAACCTTGTCGCCATTGGCGGTAGCCGGATCGGCGCTGAAGCTGGCGATGTAAGTAGCCAGATCCCAACGCTGACGATCATCCAGCTGATCGGCGAAGGCCGGCATGTCAGTGCCCTCAACCCCGAGGCCCAGAGTGTTGTAGATCGCGTAGAGACTCAGGTGATCCAGACGTGCGTTATCACGCAGATTGGCCGGTGGCGGCGTCAGGCCGACGCCTGCCGGGCCGTCGCCCGCGCCGGTGTCGCCATGGCACACCGAACAGTGCTGAGCGTACAGCGGCGCGCCACGGGTCGGGTCCGGGGTAATGATCGGCGCCTGGCTGACCTCATAGGCCACGGCCAGTTTCGCGCCGAGTTGCCGCGCCTGACGTGCGACGTCGGCGCCATCCTGACGCGCGGCGATCGCTTTGCGCAGCGTGCCGATGCCCTGCTCCAGCGCGGCCTTTTCCGGTTTGGCCGGCATTGCCGCCACCAATCCTTGCAAAGCCTGGGCGAACTCAAGTTGCTCGCGATATTCGGACTCGTTGACAACCTTGCCTGCCTGCACCGCTTCCGGGTAGTCCGCACCGATGTAGTCGAGTAAATGCAGGGCTTGCGGCGCGCCTTCCACCGTGTCCGCCAGCAGGTTGAAACTGCACAAGGCAAACACCGGCGCTAGCAGCCAGGCCAGGAAACGGGAGGGGGCAATCATGAATGAATCTCAATTGGAAATACGAAGTAACATATTGTTCCCTCCCAATGACTTTCACTCAAGCTTTGTTGGCATTTCCTGCGCAGCGGCGTGTACATTTGACCTCAAATTGCCACCATCCGCTGGTCATGCTCAAGGAAGAATCATCGCTCATGGGATCACGCTTCTTTTTCTCTCTGCTGCTATGCACTGCGCTGCAACTGAGCGGTTGTGCTGCCTACCGCAACTACGATCTTGAGCTGGAGCAAACTACCGATCAGCTTAAAACCGGTAATCCTCAAGGCGCGCTCTCTTTGCTTGAAGTGCACAATCCTGGAGAAGAAAAAGACCTGCTTTATTATTTCGAAAAGGGCGCTGTGCTGAGTGCGGCAGGGGCTCTGCCGCAAAGTCAGGTGGCCTGGCGCAGCGCCGAACAAATGGTGATCCAGCGCCAAGACACGGTCGAGTCCACCGGCACCAAACTCCTGTCCGCGATGGGTGATCACTGGGGCAGTATCATCAACGACAAGTTGCGTCGCTACGATGGCTACGACTACGAAAAAGTCATGCTGACCACGCAAATGGCGCTCAACCAGTTAGCGGTCAATGACTTCGACGGCGCCAGGGCCGACATCAAAAAAACCCACGAACGCGAGGCACTGATTGCCCGACAACGGGAACAGGAATACGAGCGGATAGAAGAGGAAGCCAAGGCCCGGGGCGTTCGCGTGCATTACAAGGATTTGCAGGGCTATCCGGTGATGACCCTCGACGCCCCCGCAGTGATCGCACTGAAAAACGGCTATCAAAGTGCGTTCAGCCACTATCTGGCCGGGTTTACCTATGAAGCCCTGGGCGAACGCGATCTCGCCGCTCCGGGTTATCGCCATGCCATTGAATTGCGACCCGACCTGCCCTTCTTCGAACAGGCATTGCGCGATCTCGACAAGCCCCGAGCCAAGGCTGATGAAAGCGATGTCCTAATCATCGTCCAAAGCGGACTGGCGCCGGCACGCAGTTCGCTTCGCGTCCCGTACCCGGTGCGCCTGGAAGACAATCAGGTCATCGTCGCCAACGTTTCTTTTCCGGTCATGGTGCCCGACACCTCAACTTCGGCCTTCACCCAGATGAGCATCGATGGCCGCAAACAGAAGCTGATCCCCGTGAACAGCATCACCGATATGTCACTGCGCACGTTGCGCGATGACATGCCGGGCATCATTCAGCGCACGGCCTATCGCGCCTTTCTGGCCGCTTCTGTGCAGGGCACCGACAATCGACGCGATCCGAGCAAAGCGTCGTACGTCACTCACCATGACGGCTTCGAGCACGCAGACACCCGAACCTGGCGCACTTTGCCGAATCTCACGCTGGTGGCACGGCTGCACCTGAAAAAAGGCGACCATCTGCTCAGCCTGCCAAATGCCCCCGGCGCAGCGCCGCTAAAAATCCGCATCGACCAGAACCATCAGGTCATCGGCCTACGGGCTTTGGGTGTTCGGATTTACGTCAACGGCAGTGCCTTTCAGCCAGCCCTTTCCCCTGAAAGCCGCGTGTCCAGCCTGAAATAAGTAGTGGCACTAGACGATAAAATAAAAGCAAAAAGCCACTGCTTTGCCACCATCCATGTTTATAATGCCGCGCCCTCGCGACCGCGAGACGGCATTTAAGCTCCTCATGTTTGAGGAACTGGCAGGACGCCAACATCCTCGTCAGTGGGTCCCATCAGCCCGACCAGCACCCGTGGCTGCAAAAATTCAGGGAAGAAGTACCCGCCATGGCATCCCGCGCCCTTACCGCGATCGCGCTCAGCGCTGTCACGTTGCTCTCCGGCTGTTCCGCCTTCCGTAACTACGATTCCGAACTCGCACAGACCAATCAGCAATTGGCCACCGGCAATGTCGACGCCGCCCTGACCCTGCTGGAAAAGAACAACACCGGCGAAGACAAGGATCTGCTCTATTACTTCGAGAAAGGCGAGCTGCTGCGCGCCAAGGGTGACCTGTCGGGTAGCCAGAATGCCTGGACCAGCGCCGATCAGGTGGTGGGCAAGTGGGAGGACGCGGTCAAGCTCGATTCGGCCAAGTACCTGGCTCAGTTCGGCAGCTTCCTGGTGAACGACAAGGTTCGTCGCTACGAAGGCTACGACTACGAAAAAGTGATGTTGACCACACAGATGGCCCTCAACCTCCTGGCGTTGAACGACTTCGACGGCGCGCGTACCGCGATCAAGAAAACCCATGAACGCGAAGCCGTGATCGCCGAGCTGCGGGACAAGGAATACCTCAAGAGTGAAGAGGAAGCCGAGAAAGAAGGCATCACCACTCAGTACAAGGACTTGCAGGGTTACCCAGTCGCCAGCCTCGATGCGCCGGAGGTGGTCGGCCTGAAAAACAGCTACCAGAGTGCGTTCAGCCATTATCTGGCCGGTTTCGTCTATGAAGCCCTGGGTGAAAAAGACCTGGCCGCACCGGGTTATCGCAAAGCCGCCGAACTGCGCCCGAACACTCCATTGCTGGAACAGGCGTTGAAGGACCTCGACAAGAAAGGCACCAAGGATGAGGACAGCGACATCCTGATCGTCGTGCAAAGCGGTCTGGCGCCGGCCCGGGACTCGATCCGCATTCCGCTGCCTCTGCCGATCAGCGGTGGCGTGGTGATCACCCCATTGTCGTTCCCGGTCATCAAGGCTGACACCTCCACCGCCACGTTTGCCCAGATCGGCGTGGACGGTCAGCAGCTCAACCTGACGCAACTCAACAGCACCACGGCCATGTCCCAACGCGCCCTGCGAGACGATATGCCGGGCATCATCGTGCGCACTACCGTTCGCGCGGTGACCCGTGGCGTGGCGCAGAAGAAGATCAACGAAACCAACCCGCTGGCGGGTCTGGCAGTCGGCCTCACTTCAGCCGTGCTCGAAGGCGCCGATACCCGTACGTGGCGCACGCTGCCCGACAACACCCAAGTGGTGCGTCTGCGTCTGAAAAAGGGCGAACACCACGTCACGCTACCGAACGTGGTGGGTGGCTCGACGGTGAAAGTTACGGTCGATCAGCGTTATCAGGTGATCAGCCTGCGTGCCGTGGGCAACCAGGTGTTCGCCAGCGGCGTCGCCGCCCATGTGATCCCGAGCGCCAGCCCGACCGCCGTGGCCAGCCTCGCCAAACCTTAAGAACGGAGTCTTTGCATGCGCTTCAAATTCATCGCTGTCCTCGGCCTGGCCCTGCTGGCCGGCTGCGCCACCCCGCCACCGCCGGAGCCGGGCAGTGCCGCCAGCAAAGTCGTGGCCCAAGGCAAACTGAAGAACATCGTGGTCGGCGCCATGCGCGTGGCCCGGGAAAACGGCTTCATGACGGTCAATACGCAGCTGAGCAACACCAGCTACAACAACAAGACCTTCTACTACCGCTTCGCCTGGCTCGGCCCTGAAGGCTTCCCGGTCGCCGAAGAGGAAACCTGGAAGAGCCAGTTGATGTACGGCGAACAGACCAGCTTCATTCAGGCCATCGCCCCGACGGCCAAAGCCGTGGATTTCCGTCTGGAAATCAAGACGCCTTAAGCACGACACCCTATTCCTGTTTTAGAGAGCACTCCCATGTTTGCACGCTTTTCTTTCATCGCTGTCATCGCCCTGCTCGCCAGTGGTTGCGCCAACACTTCGCCAACCCTGGGCAGCAAGAACATCAGCTACGGCGATACCAAAGCGGTTGAAACCGTCACCAACGAATTCGGTTCGACCGACCTGCAAATGATCGCCGAAACCATGACCCGCTCCCTGGCCCAGTCCGGCATTCTGCAGGGCCGTCCGGTGGTGCAGGTCTATGACGTGAAGAACAAGACCAGCGAGTACATCGATACCCGCGAAATCACCACCAGCATCAAGACTCAACTGATGAAGACCGGCACCGCCCGCTTCGCCAGCGACAACACCCAGATGCAGAGCCAGGTCGATCAGCTGAAGCTGCAAAACCAGAGCGGCCTGTACAAGAAGAGCACCGTGGCCAAGACCGGCAACATGGTCGCCGCCAAGTATCGCCTTGAAGGTTCGATCAGCTCGATCGTCAAGCGCAGCAGCGACTACAAGGACGTCTTCTACAAATTCAGCCTGCAACTGATCGACGTTGAAAGCGGTCTGGCCGAGTGGATGGACGAAAAAGAGATCCGCAAGACCACGGAGCGTTAATCAATGCGCGCATGGATTGGCTTGATGGCCCTGGCCTGTGCGTTCGGCGTGCATGCAGCGCCGAAGGTTGCGGTCACGGACCTGGCGTATCAAGAGCGGGTGGAACAGTACATCCACATCGTCTCCGCCCAGAACAACTACAACCACAGTTACTACGGTGCCAGCGGGTCGTCGAACTACAACGAGATCGAAGCCACCACCAGCTACATCGAACAAGCCGAGCTGCGTAAATTCACCGGCGACATCAAGGGCGAGATCCTTCGTACCGGCATGTTCCAGCTGGTGCAGGGCACGCCATACACGGCCGCGTCCAAAGGTGACATCTACGATGTGATCAAGCGCATCAAGGCTGGCAACTTCAAGGGTGCCGATTACGTGCTGTTTGGCACGGTGTCGGACATCGACTTCACCCGCGACGTTACCGAACTGGCCAACACCGACAGTCATTCCGCGGTGCTGGGACTGACACTGGTGGCGGATTTCAGCCTGATCAACACCCGTACCTATGAAATCACCTCGGCCTTCACGGCGATGGGCGAAGGTCAGGACACCAAGCTGGTAAACGGTCGCGACATCAAGGTCTCCCTGAACCGCCCGCGCGTCGTGCGCGATGTGTCCAAGGCGCTGGGTGAGGACGTTGCGGCGCAATTGAGCCAACAGCTCGGCGGCGGTTACGAGCAACCTGGGCAGGCCCCATTGCGCAACAACCTGCCGGCGGATACCGCACCGGTCATTTTGCGCTGATGCCCGAAATGAAAAAGGCGACCTGAAAAGGTCGCCTTTTTTGTGCCTGACGCTTTTACACCGCCGCTTTGCGCAACGTTGCCATGAACGCCGCCGCGCCGATGAACAAGCCGGCAAAAGTGCGGTTCATGCGCTTCTGCTGTTTGGGCGTGCGCAACAGGCGCAGCACCTTGGACGCCAACCCGGTGTACCCGGCCATGACGATCAGATCGACGCAGATCATGGTCACACCGATGATCACGTACTGGATCAACAGTGGTGCGTGCGGATCAATGAACTGCGGCAATACCGCGAGCATGAACACCAGTGCCTTGGGGTTGCTGATGTTCACCAGGAAACCACGGAACACCAGGGCCATCGGCTTGCCGATCTGGCGCACGGCCGCGTCATCGCTCATGTCGCTAGGCAACGCGCGCCATTGCTTGATCGCGAGATAGACAAGGTACGCCACACCGAACCATTTGATCGCGTAGAAGGCAGAGGCCGAAGCCGTAAGAATCGCGCCCACACCGGCGCCGACAATGGCGATTTGCACCGCAAGGCCCAATTGCAGGCCCAGGGCGTTCCAGTAACCGCGCCAGAACCCGTATTGCAGACCACTGGACATCGACGCAATGGCGCCGGCACCGGGAGACAGGCTGATCACCCAGCAGGCGGCAAAAAACGCCAGCCATGTTTGAAGCTCCATTGCACACCTCGACTCGGACTCGTGACAGACGTCTAAGCTAATGCGGCTTTGGGCCGATGACTACCGATTTTTTGCAGGATATGACGAGTGCCGGGCAGCGATCGCGCCTACTTCTCAAAACCGCTCGACGGAAACACATCCGTCCCGCGCCAGCGCCGCACCGAACGCTGGAAGAATAAGCTATTGGGCACTTGCACCATGGCGCTGCCGGTGCCCAGCTCTTCAGCCTCGATCAATGTGGTGTAAAGCAGATTGATCGCCACCACCCGGCCTTTGACGCCGGGCTTGTCGGTGGTGTCCACCAACTCGACCACATCGCCGAGGCGAAACGGGCCGACGGTAAAAATCAGGATCGCGCACAGCAGATTGGAGAGCACGCTCCACATGGCGAAAAAGGCCACCGCCGCGACCGCGACAAACCCCGACAATGCCGTCCACAGCACCGTGGCCGAAACCCCGAGGCGCTCGAGCACGAAAATCAGCGCACTGCCCATGATCAGCCAGCGCAGCCCACCGCGCAGCGGCATCAGCAACTGTGGCGGAAACGGGTAGCGCTCACCGAGACGGGTCAGGCATTTGGCAACGAAACGCTGGGTAATGTAACCGGCCAGCAGGATCAACAGGATTTGCACGCCGAGCCAGATCGGCTCTACCCACATGGCCGGCAGCGGCAGCTTGAAGGCGTCCATCAGGACAGCGCCTCCAGCTCCGCCTGCATGCTTTCCAGCAGTTCCAGCGCTTCCATCCAGGCTTCTTCCAGCTCAGCTTCACGCACCTTTAGCTTGGCCTGTTCGGCCAGCAGATCACGCAACTCGTTCTTGCGCGCTGGCTCGTAGATATCGCTGTCGCCGAGGCTGGTATCGATTTTCGCCAGTTTTTCGTGGAGCTTGCCGAGTTCGGCTTCAAGCTTGTCAGCTTCGCGCTTGTGCGGCGCCAGTTGCTGACGCAATGCAGCAGCGGCCTGACGCTGGGCTTTCTTGTCGGTCTTGTCCGGATTGACCGGGGTGTTGCTGACCGGCGCATTGCGCTGGCGATACTCCACCAGCCACCGGGTGTAGTCCTCCAGGTCGCCGTCGAATTCCTCGACTTTGCCGTCCGCCACCAGATAGAAATTGTCGGTGGTGCTCTTGAGCAGGTGACGGTCGTGGGAGACCACCAGTACCGCACCACTGAATTCCTGCAGGGCCATGGTCAGCGCCAGGCGCATTTCCAGGTCCAGGTGGTTGGTCGGTTCGTCGAGCAGCAACAGGTTCGGACGATCCCAGGCGATCAACGCCAAGGCCAGACGTGCTTTCTCGCCACCGGAGAAATTCAGTACCGGCTCATCGATCCGCGCACCACGGAAGTCGAAACCGCCGAGGAAGTCACGCAGGGTCTGCTCGCGTTCGGTCGGCGCCAGACGCTGCAAGTGCAGCAACGGGCTGGCCTTGGAGTCCAGCGAGTCGAGCTGGTGCTGGGCGAAGTAACCGACGACGGTGTTCTCACCACGGGTCAACCGGCCGGCCAGCGGCGACAGTTCGCCAGCAAGGTTTTTGATCAGGGTCGATTTACCGGCACCATTCGGGCCGAGCAAGCCGATGCGAGCACCCGGGGTCAGTTGCAGCTTGACCTTCTCGAGCACGGCTTTGTCGCCGTAACCCAGGCGGGCATCGGACAGATCGATCAGCGGGCTGGAGATTTTCTGCGATTCGCGGAAAACGAAGTCGAACGGTGAATCGACGTGGGCCGCGGTCAGCTCTTCCATCCGCTCCAGCGCCTTGATCCGGCTCTGGGCCTGGCGGGCCTTGGTGGCCTGGGCCTTGAAGCGGGCGATGTAGCTTTCCATGTGCGCACGTTGCACCTGCTGCTTCTCGTAAGCCTGCTGTTGCTGGGCCAGACGTTCGGCACGGGCGCGCTCGAAGGCGCTGTAGCCACCGCGATAAAGAGTGATTTTGCGCTGATCAACGTGCGCGACATGATCGACCACGGCATCGAGGAAATCCCGGTCGTGGGAAATCAGCATCAAGGTGCCGGGATAGCTTTTGAGCCACTCTTCGAGCCAGATGATGGCGTCGAGGTCCAAGTGGTTGGTCGGTTCGTCGAGCAGCAACAGGTCCGAAGGACACATCAAGGCCTGCGCCAGGTTCAGACGCATCCGCCAGCCACCGGAGAAATCCCCGACCTGTCGGTCCATCTGCTCGTTGGTGAAGCCCAGACCGGCCAGCAACTTGCGCGCCCTGGCGTCGGCGGTGTAACCGTCGGCGCTGTCGAGTTCGGAGTGCAGGCGGGCCTGAGCGGCACCGTCATGGGCCGCTTCGGCTGCCGCCAGGTCGTGTTGCACCTGGCGCAGGCGCAGGTCGCCATCGAGCACGTAGTCGACCGCCAGGCGTTCGAGCGTGTCGACCTCCTGGCGCATGTGGGCGATACGCCAGTCGGCCGGCAGGAAGCAATCACCCGAGTCCGGGTGCAGTTCACCCCGAAGCAAGGCGAACAGGCTCGATTTGCCGGCGCCGTTGGCACCGATGAGGCCGGCTTTCTGGCCGGCGTGCAGCGTCAACTCGGCGTCTTCTAGCAGACGTTGCGGGCCACGCTGTAAAGTCAGGTTCTGAAGTCGAATCATAATGGCGGCGGAGTCTACCAGCTTCGCTCGCAACTGGCGCGAGTAGCACTATGTCCTCTGACCTGTGGAGCTTTTCCCTCAGCACTTACGCCAAACCGGGCGTTGAGCAGGCGTGCCTGCAATTACAGTCAATGGGGGTCAATGTGTGTCTGCTGCTGTGCGCGGCATGGCTTGGCCAACGAGGCATCGCCTGCAACGAACAACGTTTGCAGCAACTTCGCAGTGAGACCACGCCCTGGGACGCTGATGTCGTGCGACCGTTGCGGGCATTGCGCATGCAATGGAAAGAAGCCGCGACGAAGGATGTCGAGCTGAGTAAGTTGCGTGAGCAAGTGAAGTCGTTGGAGCTGGAAGCCGAGCGGCATCTGTTACAGCGACTGGAACGAACGGCGCACAACTGGCCGCAAGAAGAGAAGACCGATCTATCGGCCTGGCTGGAAGGTGTGGCGGCGGACGCCGCCCACCTCGACCGCGACGCGCTGCATCAGCTGCGCGTCGCGGTAACCGGCACTTAGGAAGCGCTGGTTGGGGTGGAGGTTGCTGCGCTCGGAACAGCGGCCGGCGTTGGCGCTGGCGTAGCTGTCGAGGTGGAGGCTGTCGAAGCAGGTGCTGCGGCTGGAGCCGGGGTAGCCGGCTTGGCAACAGGGGCAGTCGCTGGCTTGGCAACAACCGGTTTTTTCACTGCCGGTTTGGCTGCTGGTTTAGCAGCAGGTTTGGCTGCTGGTTTTGCAGCAGGCTTGGCAGCGGCCGGCTTGGCAGCAGGTTTGGCTGCGGCAGGTTTCGCGGCGCTGGCAGTTGCCGGTTTGGCGGCAGTGGCAGGTTTCGCGGCAGCGGTTTTAGCGGCCGGTTTGGCAGCAGGTTTAGCCGCTGCTTTCGCAGCAGGTTTTGCTGCTGGCTTGGTTGCGGTTTTGGCTGCAACAGGTTTGGCGGCCGGCTTGGCAGCAGGCTTCGCCGCAGCGGTTTTAGCAGCAGGTTTGGCAGCAGGTTTTGCAGCGGCTTTTACGGCAGGTTTTGCCGCTGGTTTGGCAGCAGCTTTTACAGCTGGTTTTGCTGCAGCGGTTTTCGCCGCGGCAGGTTTGGCAGCCGCTGTTTTTGCAGCAGTCGGTTTGGCAGCAGCAGGCTTCGCAGCGGCAGTTCTAGCCGCAGGTTTTGCAGCGCTGGCCGCAGCTGGTTTTTTCGCTGCAGGTTTAGCCGCAGGCTTGGCTGCGGCTTTCACCGGTGCTTTGGCAACCGGTTTGGCGGCAGGCTTGGCCGGTGCTTTTGCAGCAGCCGGTTTGGCAGCGGCTTTCTTCGCAGGAGCCGCAGCAGGCTTGGCCGCACGCAGGGACAACGCCTTGCCGACAGCCTCTTGTACACGACCGACACCCTGGGCCAGTTTCAGGCTTTCTTGAGCGTCACGCTTGAGTTGCAGGATGTAGCCGCGAGTGTCCGACTGACGCTCTTTGAGAGCATCGAGCAGGTCCTCAAGTTCTTTCACTCCGTCCTTGGCTTTGGCTTGTGCCTTGGCCTTGCCGGCCGCTGCAGCGTCCTGCAATTTGGTGCGGGATTTGTGCAATTTTTCCTGCGCTTTTCCGCGCTGCTTTTCCAGCTTGGCGAGCAGTTTTTCAGCATCAGCCAAGGCTTCGGAACAAGCGGTTTCCAGATGCTCGAGCAGGCTGCTCGAGAGTTGTTGGAGCAGGTGCAACGGAGTGTTTACTGGCTTCTTGGTGGCCGACATGGTTTACCTCCTGGCTGAAGTGAGTTGCGGCTCATACTAGACCTCTGCTGCAACCGCCGCTAGGGCATGTTGACACTATCGAAAGCGGTGCGTTGCAAACGAACGAAAATCTTCTTCGTCGACGCAAAAAGCAGTTCACCTTTGTGAGCATTCACACTGGCATAATCGCCCGCATCTCAGGCTGGAGAGTGCCCATGTCGCGCTACCTTTTTTTATCGCTGTGCGTAATTTTTTCGGCTGCTCAGGCCGCCGAAAAAACCCAGGAAAATGACGCCCACGATCTCGCTTACAGCTTGGGCGCGAGCCTGGGTGAACGCCTGCGCCAGGAGGTTCCCGACCTGCAACTCAAAGCGCTGGTCGAAGGTTTGCAGCAGGCCTATCAAGGCAAGCCACTGGCGTTGAAAGACGAACAGATCGAGCAGATCCTCACTGAGCACGAAGCCCGGGTCGCCATGCAAACACCTGCACCACAAAGCGAGCGGGCGCTGGAAAACGAGCAACGTTTTCTCACCGAGGAAAAAGCCAAGCCCGGCGTTCGTGAACTGGCTGATGGAATTCTGCTGACCGAGTTGGCACCCGGTACTGGCGCCAAGGCCGGGCCGAACGGAAAAGTGCAGGTGCTTTACATCGGACGCCTTCCCGACGGCACCGTGTTCGACCAGAACAGTCAGCCACAGTGGTTCAGTCTCGACAGCGTGATCAGCGGCTGGCGCAGCGCATTGCAGAACATGCCGGTCGGTGCGAAATGGCGCCTGGTGATTCCATCGGCACAAGCCTATGGCGCCGACGGTGCCGGCGACCTGATCGCGCCGTTCACGCCTCTGGTATTCGAAGTCGAATTACGCGGCGCTACCAGCTGACAGCGCAAATGAAAAACGGCGTGCCTTGGCACGCCGTTTCGGGGTCTTGCGGGAAAGCGCTTCAAGCCTGGACCGAATCGGTTTCCTTGTGAGCGGTGTGCAGCACTTCGATCAGGCAATCTTCCAGTTCGAAGCGTTCGTGCAACAGGCCGCCGAGTTCCTTGAACTTCTCTGCGACACACTTTCCTTCATCGCACAGGTCGTTGAACGCGAGAAGCTTCTCGGTGATGACGTCAATGCGCGGGTAGATGGTCTCGGCGAGTTCCAGGCCTCGCTTGTCGTTGAAGGCCTTGGCCTCCCCCGTCAGCTGCTCATAGATCTCGAAGTGCCCGGCGGAGACGTAATCGACCAGCACGCCGCAGAATTCCTGCAAAGGCTTTCGATTCTCGCCCAGCGTTTCAGGTGTGGCGCCGAGCTTGTCGTATGCGTCGATCAGCTCTTTGCGTTCCTGCAACCAGCGATCGATCAGAAGGTGCACTCCACCCCAGCGTTCCTGAGCATTCTGACAACTTTCGAGCATGGTGATCTCTCTTCCCTTGTGGGTCAGCTGCTCTATGCCCGCTCGCCTCTTGTAATGGGCGGTCGGACAGAGCGTCATCGAGCAACAGAATTCCAATGACACGTGCGGGCCAGATTATGCCCGCGCGACTGTGGCTTCAAGGTACGCACGCGATAAAGTTCATACAAGTGTTTAATCACGCACAAAGGCCCGGTGCGACGACTCGCCGCTGAGCGGTCGTTGCAAACCAGTCCAGACAAGGCGCAACAGCTGATAAACACACAGAATCATCATCGCGACGAAGAACAGCAGACTCCACTCCGGAATGCTCAGGTCGAACAGCGTCCAGGTGATCTGCACGCAGTCGACGGTGCCTTTGAACATTTGCTGCATGACACACGTCCACGGCGCGTTGGCGAGCGGCTCTGTCAGATTCGGCGCGCAGGCCGACAGCTGATGCACCGGGTCACTTTGCAACAATACCTGCCGCCACGCCGTGGCCGTACCTGCCAGGCTACAGATCAGCCCCAACAACCAATACAGGAAGGCACCGAGTTGACCAGGCCCCTGCACGGCAGCCACCAGGCAGACACCCGTCAGCAACGCCAGGCAAACCCGTTGCAACAGGCACAAGCCACAGGGCGTGAGGCCGACGGCATATTCCAGATAGTAAGACGCGCCCAGGACCAGGGCGCCCGTAACGAAAACCGTGAAGAACAAGGAGCGTGAGCAGGCCAACGACATGGCTTTTCCGTAACAATTAAGGACCGACGGCTACGGTAGAGGAAAGCGCGCCAGCCTTTCAAGGCGGGTCGCCAGCGACACTTCAGCGGGGATGTAGGGAAATCCCGACAGGAGCTACAGGATCAGATGTAGTCCTTTGTAGGACTTTGCTTAAGATGCGATAGGAAGACAAAAACAGAGCAATTTTCACCGCTCTGAACTGCCTTCCATGCAATGCCTTTGAATACCTATCAAGCGTGAGCCGGCACCGGCAGCGGCGCTGACAACAAGCGCTCATCCAGCAGGCCCAGGCCTTCCTGGAACAGCTGGTTGCTGCGCTCGGTATCACCCATTTGCGCGAGCAGCCGCGCGAGTTCGGCGCAGGCTTCCGGATTGCGCTGCACGCGCAAACTGCTTTCCAGATAATCCCTGGCTTTACCCCACAGGCTACTTTGCAAACACAGTCGACCCAAGGTCAGTAACAGGCTCGGATCGGCGGGATGATCCTTGAGCCAACCTTCGGCAAGCTGTAGCTGACGAGTCGGATCACTGCCGCGAACCAATCCGTAGAGACGCGCCAGGTGACTGTCGTAGTTGCGCTTGAGGGCCGTGCGCAAGACCTCTTCGGCCTCGACCTGCGCGCCCAGTTGCCGCAGCTGTTCGGCATAGGCGAGCACCAGTTGCGGTTCCTGACGCTGAGCCGACGTCAGTTGCTGCCAGGCGCGATTGAGCGATTGCAAGCCAACGGTGCCGTCCTCTTCCTGATGCGCCGCCAGGGACAGATTCCTGCCCCAGGCGCGACGCTCCAGTTCGGCCAGTTCCGCGGGTGGCAGAACTTTGTCCTTGCGCAGTTCCGGCAGCAGGCGAATGACCGCCGACCAGTCGCCCCGTTGCTGATGCAGGCGTTGCAACTGACGCAGGGTCTGGGCGTTATGAGGGTGACGCTCGTGCATCGCTTGCAGGGTCGACAGGGCTCCGTCGGTATCGCCGCGATCGGTCTGTAATTGTGCGTGGTTCAAGGCAATCGCCAATTCCGCCTGAGGCTGACGCTCAAGCGCGCGCTCCAGCAGGTTGTCGCTCTCCTCGTAATGTCCTTGTTCGTTCGCTGCACGCGCCGCACCGAGGTAGTACAGCAACGGTTGCCGCTCGGCCTCCGCAGCCCGATGCAAATGACGCTGCGCGCTGGCCCAGCGACCTTCGGCCAGGTCCAGTTGACCATGTTCGATCGCCACCTGAACCCGGCGACTGCGATTACGCCGCGACCAGGGATTGACCACACCACCGGAGGTCGTCACCAGTTCGATCAACGCCTTGATGCCCCAGAACACCAGCCAGAGAACCGCCAGCAGCGCCAGGGTTGCCCACAGGCTCGATTCGAAGCGGAAGCTCTTGTAGGCGATCAGCACGTAACCGGAATGCTCGGCGATCGCCAAACCCAGCGCAGCGGCAGCGGCGATGACCAGGAACACGACCACATAGAGGCGCTTCATGGCGTGGCCTCCTGGGTGGCAGGTTTGGCCAGCGGTTTGATCGAGTCTTCGGCATTGACGTTACGTCGCTCCAGATAACCCTGAACCGCGCTCAGCGTGCCGGTCAGATCCGGGGTAACCACAGTGACCGGTTGCGCGCTCAGCTCCGCCACTTGCTCAAGCATCACTTTGCTCTGCGGGTTGTCCGGGTTGAAATTGCCCTTGAGCACATCCCGCGCCTCGTCCAGCGACTGGCTGTAAACCGCGGCCTGACCGTTGAGCGCGGCCCATTGCGCCTGTTCCAGCGCCAGGCTCAGCGCCAGGCGCACCTGGCTCAGGCTCTGCCCGGCCAGCAGTGGGCGAACATTTTTGTCGGCGTTGAAATCGATGCGGATGTAGCGCGAAATCTGATCCCACCATTGCGCCCAGCGGCTGGCGCCATCGCCATCGGCGGTCAGGCCCAGCAGCGATTCGCCACGATCCTTATACTCGGGAGCCAGCTCGGTGAGGCTGATGACTTGATCGCGCAGCGCGCCCAGTCGCAGGAA
The DNA here is from genome assembly GCF_054070755.1 of Pseudomonas sp. SDO5591_S426. Taxonomy (NCBI): domain Bacteria; kingdom Pseudomonadati; phylum Pseudomonadota; class Gammaproteobacteria; order Pseudomonadales; family Pseudomonadaceae; genus Pseudomonas; species Pseudomonas sp. SDO5591_S426. The sequence continues at coordinate 15,977 of NZ_JBSVXD010000051.1, forward strand.
CAAACCGGTGCGATCCGGCTGTTCGGTGCTGCGCAAAGCCACCAGGGTCTTGGCCACTTGCTCGCGGGCGGCGAAGGAACCGGGGTCGTTCTGTTCGCGGAGAATTTCATCGGCGCCCTGCACCAGGGCCTGGGCGCTGCTGATGTCCTGCAACGCCGAAAGACGCAGGCTGGCCAGACGCAACAGGTGCTCGGCTTCAGCCAGACGCCAGTCCTTGCGGCTGGCGCCGAGGACGGTTTCCAGACGTTGATTGAGTCGCTGCTGATCACCCTGCAACTGGATCACCAAACGGCTGCGCTCTTCCAGCACATCGGCGCCGGGCAGTTGCTCAAGACGCGCGCTCAGGCGCTGTTCATTGAGCTTCAGGCTTTGCGCCTCGTCGCTCAACGCCTGCACCTGGCTCAGCTGCTGCTGGTTGGTCGCTTGCAGGTGACGCACCTGCCAGACGCCCCAACCACCCACCGCCACACCGGCGGCGCCCAGCAGCAGCGCGACGATTGCCAGCCCATTGCCTCGGCTCGGCTGTGCAGCGGGGGGAGGCGGCATTTCATTAACAGGAGCATCAACCGGTGCATCAAGCACAGGCCGCGAGTCATCTTTAGGCAAGGCTGTTTCGCTCACGTATCCATCCTTTGCATTAGAGAACGGGTTCGGGATGCTCCCGTAACGCCGTCAGCAAAGCCGCGGCACTCGCGCCACGACAATCCACAACTGTCAGGGCACCGGCAGCTTGTGCCAGCTCGGCAACCCTGGGGCTTGGTACAAACAACGGCAACCGCGCTAACTGCGGCCAGGCATCGCCAGCCAGTTGATGCAGATGCTCAAAACCCTGTCCACTGCTGACCACCAGTGCGTTCAGGTGTTCCGCTTCAATCAGGTCCGGCAGCGCTGCCGGCGGGTATTGCGGCAGCTCGCGGCGATACAGTTCCAGATACTCGACACTAGCACCTCGCTCGCGCAAGCGCTCGGCCAGCAGCTCGCGCCCGCCCTCGCCGCGCAGGATCAATACCCGCGGATCAGGCCGGGAGATAGCCTCGCGCAACGCTGCGAGTTCAAGCAATGCTTCACTGTCATCGCCGCCCTCGGGGAAGCTCACGTCCAGGCCATGATCCTCAAGGATCTGCGCCGTCGCCGCGCCGACACTGAACCACTTCACAAACGGTGCTTGCGAGCCAACCCGCTCGATCAGGTCGATACCGATTCGCGCAGCGGGTTTGCTGACCACGATCACCGCGCAGTAGCGATCCAGCGCCCGGATCACATCGCGCATTGTGTCAGAGGCCGGGATCGGCACGATGTCCAAAAGCGGCAGGCTACTGCTGAAAATCCCCTGCCCGGCCAACAGATCGCCCAGCGCCGCCGACTCATCCGCGGGACGCGTCAGCAGCAGGCGCCAGCCTGTCACTCGTGACCTGCCTCGCCGTAAACCGCTTTGAGGATGTCGGCGGCGCCCTGGCTCAAAAGGTCTTCGGCCACTTGCACACCCAAAGCTTCGGCATCGCCACGCGGCGCGCGCGCCTGGGCACTGAGCAGCAGACCGCCGCTCGGATCGCCCACCAGGCCCCGCAACCAGACCTGCTCGCCCTCAAGCACGGCGTAGCAGGCGATTGGCACCTGGCAGCCGCCATTCAGATGTTTGTTGAGGGCACGCTCGGCGGTCACTCGGGTGGCGGTGTCCTGATGGTGCAGCGGCGCCAGCAGGGCGTGAATTTCACTGTCGGCGGTGCGGCATTCAATCCCCACTGCGCCCTGGCCACCGGCCGGCAGGCTGTCGTCGACGCTGATGGCCGAGGTGATGCGATCTTCAAAGCCCAAGCGGATCAAACCGGCCGCGGCGAGAATAATGGCGTCGTATTCACCGGCATCGAGCTTGGCCAGACGCGTGTTCACATTACCGCGCAAGAAGCGGATTTCCAGATCCGGGCGACGGGTCAGCAACTGGGCCTGACGGCGCAGGCTCGACGTGCCGACGATGCTGCCTTGCGGCAACTCATCGAGGCTGGCGTAGGTATTGGAGACAAATGCGTCGCGCGGATCTTCGCGCTCGCAGATGCAGAACAGACCGAGGCCTTCCGGGAAGTCCATCGGCACGTCTTTCATGGAGTGCACGGCGATGTCGGCTTCGTTTTCCAGCAGCGCGGTTTCCAGTTCCTTGACGAACAGGCCCTTGCCGCCGATTTTCGACAGTGGCGAATCAAGCAGCTTGTCACCGCGACTGACCATGGGCACCAAGGTCACGAGTAGACCTGGGTGGGCCTCCTCCAGACGGGCTTTGACGTATTCGGCCTGCCACAGGGCGAGAGCACTTTTGCGGGTGGCGATGCGGATTTGGCGAGAGGACATGGATCAATCCGTACTGAATAGATACGGCGGATAATAACAGCTCAGCCAAATCCACTTTGACTTGTATCAGAAACTATTCGGCCTCCCTGGCCCCGGATGTCCGGCAATCGGGTGTGAAATTCGTCTGCTCACAGCGAATTAAAGCTGTTGCATCATCTTCCGTACGCCGGCCACATGGCGCCGACTGACGATCAATGCATCGCCGTTCAAGCCTTTGAGGAACAGCTGAAAATGCCCCAGAGGCGTTCTTTGCAAGCGTTCGATGCGTTCGCGAGCGACCAGTGCGTTGCGGTGGATGCGCACGAAACGGTCACCGAATTCGTCTTCAAGGGCCTTGAGCGGTTCATCGAGCAACACTTCGCCGGCTTCGTGGCGCAAGGTCACGTATTTGTGGTCGGCAATGAAGTAGACCACTTGATCCAGCGGAATCAGCTCGATCCCTTTGCGGGTGCGGGCGCTGATATGGCTGCGTGGGCCACTGCCACTTTCGGCGGCCGGCCGTGTCAGGGCCGAGAGTTGAACACGATTGGGGCGCTCGGCCTTTTTTAACGCGTCATGTAGATGTTCAGTTCTCACAGGTTTCACCAGATAGCCTACGGCGCTGGCCTGTAAGGCTTCCACGGCAAATTCATCGGGCCCGGTGCAAAACACCACGGCGGGCGGGGTTTCGCGTTCGCACAATCGCGCGGCCACTTGCAGGCCATCGAGGCCTGGCATGCGGATATCGAGCAGCACGATATCCGGCTTGTGGCTGTCGATCAGTGCCAACGCTTCTTCGCCGTTCGTGGCGCTGGGCTCCAGGACACTGTATCCCTCGAGTTCGCCAACCATTCGGCTCAGGCGCTCGCGGGCAAGGGGGTCGTCATCAACGATCAGGACATTCATATTGCGCTGGATTCCTGCGTGAGTCTCGCACAAGGATAGCGTAGACAGGTGAAGTGACGTCCGTCACCGCGATCCACGCTAAGACTAGCGCGAGCGTCAAAAAGTGCCGCTGGTCGGGCAGCTAAATTTTCATCTGCCGGGCGATTAGCGGCCCAGGCCCGCTTTGGCGACACATCGCCACAGGGTTTGCTGATACGCAATATGAACACCCCCTCTTCTTATAGTCAGCGGTTGCACCGAGAAGTGCACTGTTCCTACTGACCAACTGTAGACGGTTGCCGGAGCGATATTGCTCAAATGGAAAATATCATTGTGCAAAATGTTGAGACGCCGCCCCGGGCATGACGCACGCTGCAAAAACCAGTCGACCAGTGTCAGCGACACGATTGGCAACCCTGTTATTATCCGCGCCAGCTTTCAACGCCATTTTTCTTCAGCCGATACGAGCGAATTCATGAGCACTGACAAGACCAATCAGTCCTGGGGCGGCCGCTTCAGTGAACCCGTCGACGCCTTCGTCGCCCGCTTCACCGCCTCCGTCACTTTCGACCAGCGCCTGTATCGCCACGACATCATGGGCTCGATCGCCCACGCCACCATGCTGGCCAAGGTCGGCGTGCTGACCGATGCCGAGCGCGACAGCATCACCGATGGCCTGAAGACCATCCAGGGTGAAATCGAGGCCGGCCAGTTCGACTGGCGCATCGATCTCGAAGACGTGCACATGAACATCGAGGCGCGCCTGACCGACCGCATCGGCGTGACCGGTAAAAAGCTGCACACCGGCCGTAGCCGTAATGACCAGGTCGCCACCGACATTCGCCTGTGGCTGCGTGACGAGATCGACCTGATCCTGGGCGAAATCACCCGCCTGCAAAAAGGCTTGCTGGAACAGGCCGAGCGCGAATCCGGCAGCATCATGCCGGGCTTCACCCACCTGCAAACCGCGCAGCCAGTGACCTTCGGGCACCACATGCTGGCCTGGTTCGAAATGCTCAGCCGCGACTACGAGCGGCTGGTCGACTGCCGCAAGCGCACCAACCGCATGCCACTGGGCAGCGCTGCGCTGGCGGGCACCACCTACCCGATCGACCGCGAATACACCGCCCAACTGCTGGGCTTCGACGCCGTCGGCGGCAACTCGCTGGACAACGTGTCCGATCGTGACTTCGCTATCGAATTCTGCTCGGCTGCCAGCATCGCGATGATGCACCTGTCGCGTTTCTCCGAAGAGCTGGTGCTGTGGACCAGCGCGCAGTTCCAGTTCATCGATCTGCCAGACCGCTTCTGCACCGGCAGCTCGATCATGCCGCAAAAGAAAAACCCGGACGTGCCGGAGCTGGTGCGTGGCAAGACCGGCCGGGTATTCGGTGCGCTGATGGGCCTGCTGACCCTGATGAAGGGCCAGCCGCTGGCCTACAACAAGGACAATCAGGAAGACAAAGAACCGCTGTTCGACGCTGCCGACACCCTGCGCGATTCGCTGCGCGCCTTCGCCGACATGATCCCGGCGATCAAGCCCAAGCACGCGATGATGCGCGAAGCGGCCCTGCGCGGTTTCTCCACCGCCACCGATCTGGCTGACTACCTGGTGCGTCGTGGCCTGCCGTTCCGTGACTGCCACGAAATCGTTGGCCATGCCGTGAAATACGGCGTGGAAAGCGGCAAGGACCTGGCGGAAATGAGCCTGGAAGAACTGCGCAAGTTCAGCGACCAGATCGACCAGGACGTGTTCGCCGTGCTGACCCTGGAAGGTTCGGTCAATGCCCGTAACCACATCGGCGGCACTGCGCCAGCGCAGGTGAAGGCAGCCGTGGTGCGCGGTCAGGCGTTGCTCGCCGGCCGTTAAGCCAAAAGCGACACCTGAGCCCGGTGGTTACAACCACCGGGCTCTTTCTTTCATCGATTCGAATTCCCCACTGCTCGCACTCGCTCCAGAAAGGCTGGCGCCTCAGCGTGCCTGTCGGCTGCGATTTTTTGCACGTTCGGGTTCTCGGCCAAGCGGTCCAGTAACGCCTTGGCGCCCGGCATGCCGGACAGAAAATCAATGCCGAACAGATCCTTCCCGACGTCCGCCGCCAGTTCGACGCTATAGAGAAAGTACAAATCGGCCAAGGTGAACTCCTCCCCCGCCACGTAAGGCGCAAACCGCGCCCGGTGCTTCAGCGCCGTAAAACCCTTGATCAAATCCCGCTCAGCTTTGGCTCTCAACGCCTCGGGAGTCGGCCGCCCACCGAAAAACACCTCGACGTAACACACCCGCGCCGGCAGCTCGATGTACAGTTCGATTTCTTTGGCCAGCGCCCGAACAGTGGCACGGGAAAACGGGTCTGCCGGCAGCAGCGGAACGCCTGCCTGAGTCTCCTCGATGAAATCGAGAATGGCATCGGTCTCACTGAGAAAACCCTGACCGGTTTCCAGAACGGGGACCTTTCCCCGAGGACTGACCGCGAGGATCTCCGGATTCTGGCAGCCGTGAAAAGGCACGATTTCAAAAGGCACGCCCTTTTCCAGCAGCGCCAATTTGACCATATTGAAGTAGTTACTTGCCGCAAAACCGTAAAGCTTGAGCATCACCGGGTCTCCTTGACCGCGTGGTTGGCTGATCGAAAAACGATCTGATGCCCAAGGTAAACACTGCCCGAAATCCGGGAAGCCTACGGTTATTACCGCGTACGACGAAAACGCCTGAAGGCGTTGGCCCACAAGGACGCAAGCTATGTGCGACAGAAGATTGCGAATCGTCTGACACACTGGCCGCCCCCAGCAAGCCCACGTCGATTTACTTTTTAGCCGCGACCATCGCCATGAACGCCGGCATCGCCGCTTCCTTGTCCGCCGCAATCCGCTGTACGTTCGGATTCTGCTCCAGCCGCTGCAACAGCGCCTTGGCCGCCGGCAGTTCGGCCAACAGATCGATGTCAAAAAGCTTCTTGGCGACCCCACAAGCCAACGGCACGCTGTACAGGAAATACAGATCCGCCACGCTCAAGCTCTCGCCCGCCACGTAAGGGCAGAATTTGCCGTGTCTAGCCAGTGACGCAATCCCAAGCAGCAATTCGGTTTTGGTCTTTTCCTTGATCGCGTCAGGCAGCGTCATGCCGAAAAACGCTTCCGGGTAGCACGCCCGGCCCGGCAACTCGATGTACAACTCGATCTCCTTGGCCAGCGCCAGCACCTGTGCCCGCGCCAAAGGATCAACCGGCAGCAGCGGCGTACCTTTCTGGCTTTGCTCGATGTATTCGAGAATCACACTGGTTTCATTGATGAAACCCTGCTCAACGCCCAGCACCGGCACCTTGCCGCGCGGGCTGATGGCCAGCGCTTCCGGCGTTTGGCCGCCGTAGAACGGCACCTCTTCGAACGGCAGTCCCTTTTCGAGCAGCGCCAGTTTCACCATGTTGTAGTAGTTGCTGACAGAAAATCCGTAAAGCTTAAGCATCACAAAGCCTCCAGGCCGTGCGGGGTGGGCAGTGCCTGTTTATAGAACGCTCCCGGGTTTCTTGCCAGCAGCATCACGCGGCTGAATGCGGGTAAACTGGCCACCTTTCCTTGAGGAGCCTGCCATGAGCGAGCCAAACGATATCGACGCCGACGAAGAAGAGTTCGCCGAGAACACGCTGATCGAAGCCATCGAGAACCAGATCGAAAGCGACAATCCTCCAGCCGCCAAAGCCACCTTCAACAAGCTGACGCTGGTGGGTTACGAGCGCGATGAGATCCTCAATCTGATGGCCCACGTCCTGGCGGTAGAAATCGACGCAATCCTCGAAGAAGACCGCGCGTTCAACACCGAATGGTACGAAACTGCGTTGCGCGCATTGCCGGAATTGCCGCCGGAAAAGAAGTAAATCGAGCACCCGTACTGTAGGAGCAAGGCTTGCCCGCGATTGCTGCACCGCGGTCTGTCAGATGAACCGCGTAATCGTTCATCGCGGGCAAGCCTTGCTCCTACAAGTAACGACTACACTTCAGACCGCCCCGCTACCGGGGGAATGCCGCCCCAATCGAAAAAACCCTGTCGCGAGCACTGGACATGCCGCACGAGTGGGATCACCTTAGGGGCGCTGTCGTCCAATTCCTAGAAAGTCTGGAGTCCTTATGTCGCTTACCCCTGAGTTGGTTGCCGAACTGGAAGTCCTCGCACTCTTCAACCTGGACAGTTCCCAGGAAGGTTTGAAAATTCATCAGACCGCTGCCCCGAAACACATTGCCGCTGCCAAACGCCTCTTTGAAAAAGAACTCACTGACCAGCCCGATGGCGGTTACCTGACCAGCCTGGGTCGTGACGCCGCGCAAAATGTGCAAACCGTACTCACCATTCTTAATGCCGAAGTAACAGCCTGAATTCCCCCGCATCGCCCACGGGAACCCCTGCCACGGGATTTCCGCGGGCAGACTCGGTATCTGCTGTTGTCATACGGTAGAAATCTGACGCCAAAAAAACAAAATCAGCTTAAATGTCCCGGGGTCGAGGCGCTAAACTGCCACCCATTCCGAGAGCCCCACATCCGAGCCCTGCGAGCCGGTTTGAGCTGACATGACCCGCACCCATGAAATCCGCCCCGATCTGGACGAAGGAATCGACCGCAAGGTTCTCAGTCAGCTGCGCGCGCGTTTCCTGAAGCTCAACGAGGGCCGCATGGCGCGTGCCATGGAAGGCTTGTCGACCCGTCAACAGGGAGTGTTGAGCCTCCTGCCGCTGTTTTTCCACGTCAATCATCCGCTGTTGCCGGGCTACGTCTCAGGCAGCACGCCCGCCGGGCTGTCGAACTACGAGCCGGATGCCAACGTCCTCGCCGAAGCCCAGCGCCTTACCCGTTCGTTTTCCTACAAGCCACGTCACGGCAGCAATCCGCCGCGACCGATTCACGGCCTGTTCCTGATGGGCAGCCTCGGCACCTTGGCCCAAGCAGACCAGAGCGATATGGACGTGTGGGTTTGTCACGGCTCGGACCTGAGCGAAACCGAACTGGCAGAGTTGCGCAAGAAATGTCAGTTGCTTGAAGCATGGGCCGCCAGCCAGGGCGCCGAGGCGCATTTTTTCCTGATCGATCCGGTGCGCTTCGTGCGGGGCGAGCGCGATAACCAGTTGAGTTCCGAAGACTGCGGCACCACCCAGCACTATCTGTTGCTGGACGAGTTCTATCGCACCGCCATATGGCTGGCCGGGCGCACACCCATCTGGTGGCTGGTGCCAGTCTATGAAGAGGCAAGCTACGACCGCTATACCCACACGCTGTTATCCAAGCGCTTTATTCGCGCCGACGAAACACTCGACCTGGGCCACCTGGCCTTTATCCCGCCGGGCGAGTTCATTGGTGCCGGGCTCTGGCAGTTGTTCAAGGGCATCGAGTCGCCCTACAAGTCGGTGCTCAAGCTGCTGTTGACCGAGGTTTACGCCAGCGAACATCCCAGGGTCCAGTGCCTGAGCCTGCGCTTCAAGCAAGCGGTGTTTGCCAACCGGCTCGACCTCGATGAACTGGACCCGTACGTCGTGGTGTACCGGCGCATCGAGGAATACCTGATTGGCCGTAACGAACCTGAGCGGTTGGAGTTGGTGCGGCGCGCGCTGTACCTGAAGGTCAATCGCAAGCTCACCGGCAACAGCGGTCGCACCCAGGGCTGGCAACGCGCGCTGCTCGAACGCCTGGCCCACGAATGGCAATGGGACCATCGCCAGTTGGCCCTGCTCGATAGTCGCAGCCAATGGAAAGTCCGCCAGGTCAGCTCTGAGCGCCGGGCCTTGGTCAACGAGCTGAATTACAGTTACCGCTTCCTGACCCAATTCGCCCGCAACGAACAAACCGTCAGCCTGATCAACAAGCGCGACCTCAGCGTGCTCGGCCGACGTCTGTATGCGGCCTTCGAACGCAAGGCGGACAAGGTCGAGTTCATCAACCCCGGCATCGCCCCGGACCTGGCCGAAGACACCCTGACGCTGGTGCACTCGGCCGACAAAAAAGAAGCGGGGCAAAGCCAATGGGGCCTGTACAACGGCAGCCTGACCGCGCTTGAGTGGGAGCACTTCGCGCCGATCAAGCGCAGCCGCCAATTGCTCGAACTGCTTACCTGGTGCCACCGCAACGGCGTGATCGACAGCAGCACCCGCCTGGCCTTGCACCCGGGCAGCAGCGACTTGAGCGAATTCGAGTTGTTCAACCTGCTCGGCAGCCTGCAACAGAGCATCCCCCTGCCTTTGCCGACCGTCGCCGAAGAACCGTTGCTGCGCGCCAGCGTCCCCAGCGAAGTGCTGATCCTGGTGAACGTCGGCGTCGACCCGCTCAAGCACCATCGCGACTTGAACATCCTGATGACCACCGAGCGCACCGACTCCCTGAGCTACGCCGGCGTTCGGGAAAACCTGGTACTGACCCTGGATCAGGTCACGCTCAACAGCTGGAACGAAGTGCTGGTCAACCGTTACGACGGCCCCCACGCCCTGCTCGACTGCATGCGTGATTACCTCAACAACTTGCCGGACGGCCCGCGACAACCCCGGTTGCGCGTGCGTTGCTTCTGCCACAACCGTGCGCAGTTCATTGCCCAGCGCGTCGAAGACATCCTCGACACCGCGCAAAACCTGCTGCTGAGCAAACTCAATCATCGCTACGTGATTCAGGTCCAGCAGCATTACCACGTGCTGGAATTGGTGCCCGGCAAGGTCGAACACGTCGCCGCCGCCACGCTGCCCGCGCTGTTCGATTACCTGGGTGAAGAATTGCCCCGTTACAGCCCGCTGCACCTGGACCCGATGGCGCTGGAAGATCACGACCTGGCGCTGCTCCTGCCCATGGGCCAGCCCGAGTGCATTCAGGGGTTCTACCGGATCAACGAAGATCAGGCCGACCTGTATGTACTCGATGAATTCAATGCCTTGTGGCACCAGCGTTTACCGTGGCATGACGAGCAAAGCCTGCTGGTGCCGCTGCAACGGTTCCTGCAATCGATTCAGTACCGACGCGACGCCTTGCAGCCCATGGACGCCGCCCGACCCCGCAGCCTGGACACCCTGTATTACCAGCTGCTGCCCTCAGGCACCGGCCGCGCGCGTCGGGTCGAAGCTCGTCCGGCACCGCAAACCCCGGTCAACAAACCGTTCTACGACGTACAGGCGATCGTCGGCAAAGCCGCACCGGGCAAGGTGCAGGTCACGTTGTATTGCAATCAGCGGGAGTTTTCAGAGCTGGAGCATGGCGACCAGCTGTTCAGTGTGGTCGCCCGGGAAATCGTCGGGCAACGCCGCGAGACCGAACGCTACCGCTGCTACATCACCGACCTGGACCTGTCGGGTCTGCTCGGTGATGGTCAGGGTTCAAGCAATCTGTATCTGCGTTACAAGGCCGACCTGGAGCGCGCATTGAACGAGGCGCTCGAGCAGGTCTGACGGGGAGTCATTCCGGGAAGTGGCCGCCCTGGGCTGGCTGCGATTCGACTTCCAGCAGGGTCAGCTTCAAGGTCTTGCCACCCGGTGCCGGCCAGTCGATGTGTTGACCGACTTTCAAGCCCAGCAACGCGCTGCCGACCGGTGCCAGAATCGAGATTTTGCCTTCGTCGGCATTGGCATCCTTCGGGTACACCAACGTCAAGTGGTAGTCCTTGCCACTGCTCTCTTCACGGCAGTGAACGCGGGAATTCATGGTCACGACATCGGCGGGCACTTCATCGTGACCGACCAGTGTATCGGCGCGATCCAGTTCGGTTTGCAGCGCGATAACGCCCGGCAGCGTGTCATCCAGGCTGTCGATCAGACGCTCCAGACGTTGAACGTCCAGACGGGTAAGGGTGATGGAAGGTGCGGTCATGATCAGGGCAGACTCCTTTCTTCTGCACGAAAAAAGCAAAACCCCGCCAGAAAAAGGCGGGGTTTTCACAAGCCTCGATGGGTTGAGGCGTATCCGGACACTATCACAGCTCAAAAAATATACAAGTCATGGCCCGGAGCCCTGTTTTCGCTGTACAGCTTGCGCGCAAATCACCCGCCGACGCTCGTCATCCGCCGAGCGCCATTCGCGGATGTCTTCGACATGGCGGAAACATCCGAGGCAGACTTTCTGCTCATCCAGCCGACAGACACCGCTGCACGGCGACGGCACCGCCGGGCTGACATTGCTGTAGAGCGGCTTGGGCGGACGGACGGGAGCGGGCTGCGTCACGACGTTACAGGCCTTCGAAATCGAAATCGGCACCGGCCTGCTGCTTGACGATGCGCTCAAGCATTTCGCCCAGTTGCTCTTCGCTCTTGTCGCACATCCAGCGCTCGCTTTCTTCGTCGTAATCGAAGTGGAAACCGCCGGATACCGCTGCCAGCCACAGCTGGCGCAGTGGCTCCTGACGGCTGAAAATCAACTGGCTGCCGTTCTCGAACTTGACGGTGAGCACACCGGCCGAGCTCTCCAGATCGATATCCAGGTCGCTGTCGTCAAAGATGTCCTCCAGCGTTTGCTGGGTGGCATCGACCAGATCGTGGAAACGCGCTTCGGACAAACTCATTACGGCAACCTCAAAAAGTGTCTGATCAGGCTCAAGCGCCGCAAGATACGACCGAGCACCGGTGATTGCAAAGGATAACGACCAAGGGGCCCTAACACTTCACCCTGTGGGAGCGGGCTTGCCCGCGATGGGGCCGGCAAATTCAACATCAATGTCGACTGAACCTCCGCTATCGCGGGCAAGCCCGCTCCCACAGGGTTCGATGTGCTTGCGGCCAAGGCCCGCCGGACGGGTGCCCCATCGCATAGGCAAGCTGCCGGGTGGCCGGTATACTCCGGCGCAATTAATGCATTTTCAAGGATTTCGCCATGAAGCGCCTGATCTCTTCCCTTGCTGCGCTCCTCGCGGTTGCCTGTCTTGTGTCGGCCTGCGGCCAAAAAGGCCCGCTGTACCTGCCCGATGACGACCAGGACCCTGCAGAGCAGGCCCAGTCTTCACAAAAGCAGCCGTCAAAAGCACACAAGCACGACGTCTTCCAATAAGGGATCGCCATGGACGCTTTTAACTACCGTGACGGTGAACTGTTCGCGGAAGGTGTTGCCCTGTCTGCTATCGCCGATCGCTTTGGTACACCGACCTACGTTTACTCGCGCGCGCACATCGAAGCCCAGTACCTGGCTTACGCCGATGCGCTGGCCGGCATGCCGCACCTGGTGTGCTTTGCGGTCAAGGCCAACTCCAACCTGGGTGTATTGAATGTCCTGGCGCGTCTCGGCGCCGGTTTTGACATCGTCTCCCGTGGGGAGCTGGAACGCGTACTGGCCGCTGGCGGCAGCGCCGACAAGATCGTGTTCTCCGGTGTCGGCAAGACCCGTGACGACATGCGTCGCGCCCTGGAAGTCGGCGTGCACTGCTTCAACGTCGAATCCACCGATGAGCTGGAACGCCTGCAAGTGGTGGCCGCCGAGCTGGGCGTTCGCGCGCCGATCTCGCTGCGCGTGAACCCGGACGTCGATGCCGGCACCCACCCGTACATTTCCACCGGTCTCAAAGAGAACAAGTTCGGCATCGCCATCGCCGACGCCGAAGACGTGTACGTACGCGCCGCGCAGCTGCCGAACCTGGAAGTGGTCGGCGTCGACTGCCACATCGGTTCGCAACTGACCACCCTGCCACCCTTCATCGACGCTCTCGATCGCCTGCTGGGCCTGGTCGACCGCCTCGGCGATTGCGGCATCTACCTGCGCCATATCGATCTCGGCGGCGGTCTGGGCGTGCGTTATCGCGATGAAGAGCCGCCATTGGCCGCTGACTACATCAAAGCCGTGCGCGAGCGTCTCGACGGTCGCGATCTGGCGCTGGTGTTCGAGCCGGGCCGCTTCATCGTGGCCAACGCCGGCGTGTTGCTGACTCAGGTCGAGTACCTCAAGCACACCGAACACAAAGATTTCGCCATCGTCGACGCAGCCATGAACGACCTGATCCGCCCGGCGCTGTATCAAGCCTGGATGGACGTCACCGCCGTGCGTCCGCGCACCACCGCTGCCCGCGCCTACGACATCGTCGGCCCGATCTGCGAGACCGGCGACTTCCTGGCCAAGGATCGTCAGCTGGCACTGGAAGAAGGCGACCTGCTGGCCGTGCATTCGGCTGGCGCCTACGGGTTTGTCATGAGTTCCAACTACAACACCCGCGGCCGTGCCGCCGAAGTGTTGGTGGACGGTGATCAGGCATTTGAAGTGCGTCGCCGTGAGACGGTAGCCGAGTTGTTTGCTGGCGAAAGCCTGCTGCCGGAGTAAACCCATGCTGCTGCGTTTTACCAAGATGCACGGCCTGGGCAATGACTTCATGGTCCTCGACCTGGTCAGCCAGCACGCGCATATTCTGCCCAAGCACGCCAAGCTGTGGGGTGATCGGCATACGGGAATCGGTTTCGACCAGTTGCTGATCGTCGAAGCACCGAGCAACCCGGACGTGGATTTCCGCTATCGGATTTTCAACTCCGACGGCTCCGAGGTTGAACAGTGCGGCAACGGCGCACGTTGCTTCGCGCGCTTCGTGCTCGACAAGCGCCTGACCGCCAAGCGCCTGATCCGCGTCGAAACCAAAAGCGGCATCATCGAGCTGGATGTTCGCAACGATGGGCAAATCGGCGTCAACATGGGCGCCCCGCGCCTGGTGCCGGCGGATATTCCGTTCCAGGCACCGGAGCAGGCCCTGAGCTATCAGGTCGACGTCGAAGGCACGCCGGTCGAGCTGGCCGCCGTGTCCATGGGCAACCCCCATGCCGTGCTGCGAGTGAGCGATATCAACAGCGCACCGGTGCATGAACTGGGGCCGAAAATCGAACATCACCCGCGTTTTCCAGCGCGGGTCAATGTCGGGTTTATCCAGGTCATAGACCGCAACCGCGCGCAGTTGCGCGTCTGGGAACGCGGGGCCGGGGAAACCCAGGCGTGCGGAACCGGCGCCTGTGCCGCCGCAGTAGCCGCGATCAGCCAGGGGTGGATGGATTCGCCGCTATTGATCGACCTGCCTGGCGGGCGCCTGTCCATTGAATGGGCGGGTCCTGGCCAACCGGTGATGATGACCGGACCGGCAGTGCGCGTATACGAAGGACAAGTGCGTCTTTGAGTGAGCCAAAGCCATGACCGATAAGCCTCAGGTACCCGCACGACAAGCCGACGAATCAGCGTCCGAAAGCCTCGAGGCGGCGGCGATTGCCGCGTACCTGGAGGCTCATCCGGATTTTTTCGTCGAGCATGAAGAACTGCTGCCGGCCTTGCGCATTCCCCACCGACGCGGCGACACGGTGTCTCTGGTCGAACGGCAGATGACCATCCTGCGCGACCGCAACATCGAGCTGCGTCATCGCCTTTCGCACTTGATGGATGTTGCCCGCGACAATGATCGCCTCTTCGACAAGACCCGCCGCCTGATTCTCGCGCTGATGGATGCCACCAGCCTGGAAGACGTGGTGATCTGCGTCGAAGACAGCCTGCGCCAGGACTTCCAGGTGCCCTTCGTCAGCCTCATCCTGCTGGGTGATAACCCGACGCCTGTTGGCCGTTGGGTCACTCACGCCGAAGCACAAGTGGCGATTGGCGGCCTCTTGCAGGAGGACAAAAGCGTCAGCGGCAGCCTGCGCGAGCATGAGCTGGACTTCCTGTTCGGCGAAGAGCAGCGCAAACAGATCGGCTCCACCGCCGTGGTCGCCATCAGTCATCAGGGTATCCACGGCATCCTGGCCATCGCCAGCCGTGACCCGCAGCACTACAAAAGCTCGGTGGGCACGCTGTTCCTGAGCTACATCGCCGAAGTCATGGGCCGCGTGCTGCCTCGGGTCAACAGCTCCCTGCGCTCGGTACGCTGATCATGGAACGGCAACTGGACGCTTACTGCGAACACCTGCGCAGTGAGCGCCAGGTGTCGCCCCACACGCTCTCGGCCTATCGCCGCGACCTCGACAAAGTGCTGGGCTGGTGCGTCAAACAGAACATCAGCAGCTGGACCTCACTGGACATCCAGCGCCTGCGCAGCCTGATTGCCCGCCTGCACGCCCAAGGCCAATCCTCGCGCAGCCTGGCGCGACTGCTATCGGCGGTGCGCGGGCTCTATCATTACCTGAACCGCGAAGGCCTGTGCGATCACGACCCGGCCAACGGCCTGGCGCCACCCAAAGGTGAACGCCGCCTGCCGAAGACCCTCGACACCGACCGCGCTCTGCAGCTGCTTGAAGGCGGGGTCGAAGATGACTTTCTGGCGCGTCGGGATCAGGCGATTCTCGAACTGTTCTATTCCTCCGGGCTGCGCCTGTCAGAGCTGACCGGGCTCAATCTCGATCAACTGGACCTGGCAGACGGCATGGTCCAGGTGCTCGGCAAAGGCAGCAAGACCCGGCTGCTGCCGGTCGGCAAGAAGGCTCGCGAGGCATTGGAACAATGGCTGCCGCTGCGGGCCATGGCAAACCCGGCAGACGACGCGGTATTTATCAGCCAGCAAGGCCGACGTCTCGGCCCTCGGGCGATACAGGTGCGCGTCAAGGCTGCCGGTGAACGTGAACTGGGGCAGAACCTGCACCCGCACATGTTGCGGCATTCCTTCGCCAGTCATTTGCTGGAATCCTCGCAGGATCTGCGCGCCGTACAGGAACTGCTCGGCCACTCGGACATCAAGACCACGCAGATCTATACCCACCTGGACTTCCAGCACCTGGCCACGGTCTACGACAGCGCCCATCCACGGGCCAAACGCATTAAGGGCGATGATTCATGAGTATTCAGTTGATCACCTTTGACCTCGACGACACCCTGTGGGACACCGCCCCGGTGATCGTCAGCGCCGAAGCCGTTTTGCGTGCATGGCTGACCGAGCATGCGCCCAACCTGGGAGCGGTGCCGGTAGAACATTTGTGGGCCATCCGCGAACGCATCCTGAGCATCGAGCCGAACCTCAAGCACCGCATCAGCGCCCTGCGCCGGCGCGTGTTGTTCCAGGCCCTGGAAGAAGCCGGTTACGCCCACGCGCAAGCGTCAGACCTGGCCGACCAGAGCTTCGAAGTGTTCCTGCATGCCCGGCATCAACTGGAAATCTTCCCCGAAGTGCAACCAACCCTGGAAGTACTGGCCAACCACTACGCCCTCGGCGTGGTCACCAACGGCAATGCTGATGTGCGGCGACTGGGGCTGGCGGACTACTTCAAGTTTGCGTTGTGCGCCGAAGACATTGGCATCGCCAAACCTGATGCACGCCTGTTTCATGAGGCGTTGCAGCGCGGTGGCGCGACGCCGGAGACAGCTGTGCATATCGGCGACCATCCCGGCGACGATATTGCCGGGGCGCAGCAGGCTGGATTGCGCGCGATCTGGTTCAACCCGGCGGGCAAGGTCTGGGAGGCCGAGCGCTTGCCGGATGCCGAAATCCGCAGCCTGACCGAGCTGCCAGCGTTATTGGCGCAGTGGAATGTCCCAAAATATTGATGGTGTCCTAAAAAGATCGCAGCCTTCGGCAGCTCCTACAGGTGTACACATAACCGTGGA